>JAHZEF010000099.1:4935-8572 GCA_019422005.1 Clostridiales bacterium | reverse complement strand
TTGCCTACGGCAGTGCCGGCGGTGTCCAGGTTTCCGGCGGCGCAGCGGAAGTCGTTGTGCAGGGAAATGACCGTTACCTGTCCATTCCTGCCGGCGCGGAAGCGGCTGTGGGGAATGTGGATGGAGCAGCCACGCTGACGCTGCGCCTGAAGGCAGTTCCGGGCACTGTGGCTGCCATTGGAAGCGACGTAACTGTGACCTTCGGGGCGGAAGGGAATGTGACTGCCTCCAGCGGCAGCGGTTCCGCTGTGATCGGCAGCTATGAGCAGGGCGACGACGCCATGATCCGCTTCGCGCTGGGGACGGATGGATATACCGTCATGTACAACAACGAGGCGTTTGCAGAGAAACTGTCTTATGCGGCAGAAGGCGCGCTGGGCGCTGTGTCTGTCTGCGCAGGGGAATCTGCCGCCCTGCTGCGCGGCGCATACGTGTCTGGGTATGAGGAGCTGCAGAAAGATCCCGAACCCATCCAGCCGGCAGAGCCGGGCAACCCTGCGGAGGATCTGGCCCCCACTGCAGTCGGGAAAGAAGACGACAATCGCTGGAGCGACGGCCATACCGGTGCCAATGCGGTGGACGGCACCTATGATACCCGTTGGGCCATCCGGTCCTCGGAGGGGTCCGGCACACTGACGCTGACGTTTGCCGCGCCGGTGACAGTCAGCAAGACCGGAATCCTGTCCTACGGCGACCGTCTGACCGGCTTCCGGATCGAGTATCTGGACGGCGATGAATGGAAGGCTGCATTTACATATTCCGGAACGCTGACCGGCGTGCTTGAAAACCCGACAGCGAAAGATACCCATTATTTTGATTTCCCGGCGGTGACTGCGGAACAGATCCGCCTGGTCATCCCGCAGACTTCCGGCGATCCGAGCATCTGGAAGTTTGAACTGTACGGGCCGCCCACGGCGCCGCAGATCCTCACCGAAACCCTGCCGGACGGCCAGGAAGCCGAGCCGTATCAGGCGGATCTGTCTGCCGGCGGTACGTCCCCCATTACCTGGAGCGTGGCGGCCGGTTCCCAGCTGCCAGAAGGGCTGGCACTGTCTGAAAACGGCAGGATTTCCGGCACGCCTGCCAGGCAGGGTGATTATGCCTTCGAGGTCCAGGCTTCCAACAAAGCGGGCTCCTCCACAAAGGAACTGCGCCTGCATGTGGCTGAACCGGATACCGTCACCAGGAAACTGGCGGTGGACGGGCAGCGTGGAAAGCTGACTGCGGGGGCGGCCGGATCGACGGTGCTTCCGGTCGCTGTCCGGAACATCAGCGACGGCTCTTATGAGGTGACCCTGGAAGGCGCGCCGGAAGGAATGGCGGCTGAAACGCTGACCCTCACCGGCGGTACGGGCGAACTGACCATCCGCATCAGCGGCACGGTGGAGCAGGGGAGCTATCCTGTGACCGTTGTGCTGGAAGGCACCCAGGCAGAAATCACTGTGGCGGTGTCTGAAGCCGGCCCGTATAACGGCTATCAGACCATCAATGCCGAGAGCTATGATGCAATGCTCATTGACGGAGGGGCGGCCGCCCCCAACCGGGAATCGGTGACGTATTCCGGGCTCGGCGGCAATTTCAGGGCCGGAAACTATCTGGTGTATCACGACATCAACTTCGGCGAAGAGGAGGAGCGGGTTTACGGTTCCTTCATGGTCAACCTGAGCGCAGACGATTCTGTGGAAGGCGCCATCGTGGCGCGGCTGGACGACCCCGCGGACGGACAGGTCCTTGCCGTGCTGGACGTGGAGGCCACCGGCAATGTGGAGGGCTGGCCTGCGGTATACAGCAACCAGTATGCTACGATCAATACCAGAAGCATTGCAGGAGTTCATGACGTATACCTGTGCTTTGCCAAAGACGTCTCTGTGAATCTGGATTATTTCATTTTCTCGGAGTACTATAAGGATCCCGTGGAGTTCAACATCCGTTCCGATGGTTACGCTGATGAAAATCAGCCGGACCTGAGCCTGACCCGGCCGGAGGGAGTGAAGTACTACTTCGGCGACAAGGATCCGGACCGGTATGACTGGCTGAAGGATTCTCACTTTGCCATGTTCATCCACATCGGCGCATTTTCCGAGCAGGCCGGTTACAACAAGGGGACTTCGCCGGAAAATCCCAAAGGCAGCCTGAACAGCAGCAAGGAGGCGGAATGGATTATGCGCCGCTCCTCGCCGGTCTTTTCCAGGGACGAGTACCGCGAGTATGTGGCGGCCAACTTCCGGCCGGAGAAGTGGGACGCCGCGGACATTGTAAAGCTGGCCCAGCAGGCGGGGCAGAAGTATATCATTGTCACCACCCGTCATCACGAAGGCTTTGCCATCTGGTACCGGGATTACAAGCTGCCCACCTTCTCGGGCGATCCCCATTACTGGTATGACGACGGCGACCCGAGAAACAGTTCCGAGGCGTTCAATCTGACGCTGGATCCCGACAATCCCTTTGACCGGGATATCATCCGGGAGCTTTCCGACGCCTGTCAGGCCACTTACGGCACCGACAAAGAGGTGAAATTCGGCGTTTACATTACCATCCAGGACTGGAATGACCCGTCCCAGACTTTGTCCGGCAGCAACACGAACCTGAGCACACTGCCGTCAAAAGAGTATAACTACAGCGATCTCCTGGCACGTCTGAAGGCTTCGGGCAGGCGCTTTGGTTTGACGGAAGCGGCGGTGCGGTCAGCTCCTGGTTCGACGACGGGCACGGCGCGGAACTGTATGAGTTTGCCCGTTCCATTAAGCCCACCGTATTGGTGAACCGCCGGTATCACCGCGGCGGCACCAGTTCCGGAACCAATCCGCCGAGAGGCCTGAACCATCCCTGGAGCCAGATCGACTTCCACACGCCGGAGCAGAGCCTCGGCCCGCTGGATCCGCGCCTGGAGGACTTCGAGACCTGCATGACCATTGGCGAAAAATTTGGCTATCGGCCGGATGACACAAACTACAAGAGTGCAAAGACCATCGTGGAATATCTGGTGGACTGTACGGCCAAGGGCGGCAATCTGCTGCTGAACATTTGTCCCGACGGGGACGGCAATGTGCCGGAAGGACAGCGCGCGGTGCTGGAAGAAGTCGGCGCATGGATGGACGTGAACAGCGAGAGTATTTACAATACCCGAAAGTCCCCCATGGAGCTGTATAACCCTGTCTCCGGCGTTTACGCTACCGTGAACCATCAGGAGGGAAAACTTTTTGTCCACCTGATCGATTACTCCGGCAGCGCGATCCTGCTGCCGCTGATCAACAAGGAGATCACCGGCGCATATGAACTGGCCAACGGCAGCCCTGTCACCGTGATGGCTACCAACAAAAACACCTACCTGGATCTGAGCGGGATCGAACGGAACGAGATCGATACCGTGGTGGTCATTGAGTATGCTGCGGACGATACTGCGCTGGCCGTGGTGGAAGCGCCCGAAGGGACAGAGCAGAGCACCGTTTCCATCGACGTCCCGCAGGGCAGTACGCTGATCAATTTCCCGCTGACCGTCAGCGGCGAGTACGCCATTTCCGAACTGGGCGGGCTGGAGCTGACCCTTGCGGGCAGCGATGCAGACGGCGACCCCGTCAGCAGAACCTTTGCACTGACGGAGGCGGATCTGGAAGCGCCGGCCGATACCGGTTCCGCC
>JAHZEF010000099.1:0-4925 GCA_019422005.1 Clostridiales bacterium | reverse complement strand
GGACCAATGTGACCGGCGGCAGCCCTCCGAAGTCCTGGAGCAGCATGAGCTTCCGGGCCGCAGCGCCGGCTGCCGGTGAGGACATTGTCACGGTTGCCTATGATTTCAGAAGAGACGCCAATGCAACTGCCCCCAATACCTATGTGGCGCTGGCATCTTCCACGTCCAACCCCTCGGTTCACTCCGACCTTCCAGTGGTGGTGCGGGTCAACAGCGGAACTGGAGACGAGCGGTATTTTGACGCCTATAACGGCGGAAATTATGCAGTCCCGGCCAACCGGGTGGTCTGTGAAGCCGGCAAGGTATACCGCGTGGAGATCGCTGTCAACATGACGGCCAAGACATTCAGTGTCTGGGTAACGCCTGAAGGCGGCGAGCGGACGCTGATTGCTGAAAATTACCAATACCGCAATGGTTCTCAGCCCCTGGAGGACATCGGCAGGATCTATATGCACAACAATGACAGTTCCATGGCTGCCGGGACCTACCATGTGGAAAACATTCAGGTGGAGTACCCCTCCATGGGAACCTGGTCCCGCACGGTAACCCAGGCCGACTTCCCGGAACTGGCGGCCTGCGAGGTCAACGTGGTCGCCATGCTGTACAACGCCGACCGGGAGCTGGACACCGTAACCAGCTTGTCCACAGTGTATCGTGCAAGCGGCGTGAACCTGGCGCAGGGCAAGCAGGCTGACGCGTCGTCTTCCCGTACCGGATATGGGCCGGAGAAGGCGTTCAACGGCATACTGGAGGACGCCAACCGCTGGGCCCCTGCGGAAACGCTGGACAGCACGTCCTGGCTGTCGGTCCATCTGGGCGACCAGCCGGTGGCGTTCAACAAAATCATTTTGTCCGAATGGTTTGACAGTCTGGCCACCGACCCCAACTACCGTTCCTCCACGTTTGCCATTTCCTGCCGGGACTCTGCCGAAGGTGAATGGATCACGATTTTTGAGGGCGAGCGGATCGAGGCGGAAAAGGTGATTCTGCTGCCGGAAACTTATGCCGGTACGGATGTCAGGCTGGATCTGGGCGCCGGCGGCAACAATGGCGACGGCAGCTATCCGCCCAACATCAAGCAGATGGAGATTTACTGTGTTGAGGAAACCGAGCCGGCTGTGTATCAGGTGACCTTTGACCTGAACGGCGGCGTCCGCACCGGCGGCGGGGAACTGATCCAGACGGTAGCCGACGGCGCGGCCGCGGTGGCGCCGATTGTGACCCGGAGCGGCTATGCATTCGCCGGCTGGGATCAGGATTTCATCCATGTTCACGGCGATCTGACGGTTCGGGCGCAGTGGACGGCCATTGGCGGCTCCGGCTCTGGCGGCGGAAGCTCCAATGAGACTGTGGTTGCCACCAACCCGGACGGTTCCGGGGTCACCACAGTGACCAGGCCTGACGGAACCGTCACCGAGACGGTGAAATACCCGGATGGCGGAAGAACGGAACTGGTCGCCAAACCCAACGGGGACCGTACCTATGGATCGCAGACAGCGGACGGAGTACGGGTCAATGCGGATATTCCCGCAGACGGTGATGCAGAGGCGGAGGCCACAGTACCCGCCGGTGCGGCCGGAGCAGTCGTTTCCTTCCCGGTGAACGGCGGAAACGTGGTGCACAAGTTCCTGGATGACGGCAGTACGGAACCTGTCGCCTGGTCGGTGGTGCGGGACGGCGTAGCCTATGTGCGGCTGTCCGGCAGTGCAAAGCTGACGGTGAAGGACGTATCCGGGCTGTTTGACGACATGCAGCAGCATTGGGCCGCAGAGGCTGCAGATTTCACAGGCGCGCGCGGGCTGTTTGAAGGAACTGCTCCCGCGGTCTTCGATCCGGCCAAACCCATGACCCGGGCCATGCTGGTTACGGTGCTTTATCGTCTGAGCGGCGCGCCGGAGACCGGAGCGGCGGCGTTTGCCGACGTCCCGGCGGACGCCTGGTATGCCGACGGCGTGGCGTGGGCGGCTGAAAACGGGATTGCCCGGGGCGTCGGCGGCGGACTGTTCCAGCCTGACCGCAGCATCACACGTCAGGAACTGGCCGTTATGCTGTGGAATTATGCCAGACAGCAGGGCCTGGCTCCGGATACGGCCGGCGCCGGTACCCTGAATGACTACCGCGACGGGGCAGACGCGGCTCCCTGGGCGCTGGCAGCGCTCATATGGGCCACAGAGGAAGGCAGCCTTCAGGGCGGTACGGACGGCGCGCTGCGTCCCGGAGCGCAGGCTGCCCGCTGCGAGGTTGCAGCCATGCTGCAGCGGCTGATTACGGCGGCGCTGTAGGCAAAAATGGCGTCAGAGCCCGGAGGGGGCGGGAAACCGCCCCTTCCGGACAGCGCGAAGAAATTGTACCTATGCAGTATCAACAGGAAAAGAAAGGCGGTATGTTTCCCAATGAAATTTGGAAAGAGACTTCTGGCGCTTTTGCTGGCCTTTGTGATGGTCACTTCAGCGGTTCCGCTGAGCGCAGCGGCGGATGCGCCGGCTGGCGTGACGCTGGAACTCAGCGCCGAGAGCCTGGAGCAGGGCAAGACCGAGCGCCTGCTGATCCTCGGAAATGACTTCCCGGTGGATGCGATTACATACACCGTGGATGCGGAGGGTGCAGGGAAGATCACCATTGACAGAGACGGCAATGTCGCTGTGGCGGAGGGTTACACCGTTCCCGAAGCCGGTGAGACCGTGACGGTGCAGGCGGAAATCGAGTATTACGATCGCGACGACGTTCTGTATTATGAGAACTTTGAACCCAGGGCGGTCGACGCCGCAGGTGAGCTGACAGACCAGTCTGAATACGGACGCTTTCAGGGCAACGACTGGGGTGCGGAATTGGGCTGGCAGGCTGCGGAACGTCCGTATGTCATCACGGATGAAAACCCTGCGCCGGGAAACAGCCAGGCTTCCCGGACAGGCCGGTACGGTGTGACGCAGGTTTCCAAAACCATTACCGGCGCGCAGGCGCCGTATTCGTATTTGGAGGAGGCGCAGCCCGGCACATTTGTGTTCTGGTATTACGATGCCTTCTGTGAGTCTGCAATTGTGGGCGACGATCGGTTTGGCGCCGGAATCCCCAATCAGGCCGGTATCAGCGACGGCAGCGGAAGCAATCCGGTGCGCGCCTATTTTGCCGGTATGGGCGGCAATCGGGACAATTACGCCTACCGCTCCAATGCGGGCGATGATAAGAACGGTCCGTTCACCGCACTGCAGGAGAATGCCGGCCGATCCAGAGGCTGGCACAAGTTTGAATTCCGCGTGGACGCCGAGAGCGGTACGACGCTGTGGATCGACGGGCAGAAGACCGATTATGCCGATGCATCCAAGAAAACCATTGAGGCCGTGGCGCTGGGTGCAAACTTCGCCGCCAATGCCGTCAACATCCGCGGGCAGCACTTTGTAGACGATATGTACGTGGTGAAGGCTGGCGCGCAGACCGAAACTGCGACACTGACCGCTTCCATCCCGCTGAAAGCGGAGGGGCCGAAGGAGCCGGTGGTCATTGATCCTGCAAAGAACATCGCACCGGAGGCTGCCGTATCGTCTTCCAATGTGTATGGAAACGATTACACCGGCGCAAAAACGACGGACGGGAATTATGCCACCCGGTGGGCGACCAAATCCCCCTCGGCCGGACCTGATCTACAAAGCTGGTATCAATTCATATGACAGCCGGATCACCGGCTTTGACATCCAATATTACGATGAGGATGCCGGGGCGTGGGCCACAGCGTATCACTATGAGGGCAGCGCCGTTGCAGGCGTTACCAGCAATGCCTCGGCGGCGGATACGGTCTATTTCCAGTTTGCGCCCCATGAGGCAGCCAAATGGCAGCTGAAGCTGAACTCCTTCAGCAAAGAACCCTCCATCTGGGAATTCGAGATGTTCGAGGCGTCGGAGGATATGCCGTTCCTGTTTGAAGCGGAGACGGACGGCGAGATTACTTCTGCCGGCGGCGAGGTGACCATGCGTCTGACCGGTTCGGCGCTGACCGGCAAGGCTGTTACAGCCCGTACAGGCGGTGTGGAGTACGAAGGTACGGTTCGGTCGGACTCTGAGGCTGAGGTCACGCTTTCCCTTCCCGGAAACGGGACCGAGTGGGATCAGATCCACCGGGTGGAATTCTTCCTGGATGAAAAACCTGCTGGCCTTTCCCTGAACCTGGTGGTTCCTGCGGGGCAGGCGGTCAGCCATAAACTGTGGATTCAGTACGACAGCCCAGCGCCCATGGACGGTGTGGACGTTTACGGCGCCAAAAAGACCGGCAACCTCAACTGGCAGAACTGGACTCTGCCCATCGGCAACGGCTATCAGGGCGCTGCGCTTTATGGCGGTGTGAGCCGGGATCTGATGCAGGTGAACGAAGAGAGCCTGTGGTCGGGCGGGCCGGGCGGCAAATACTATGCCAACAGCAGCGGCGATCCATATGGGTATGGGGAGGAATATTCCGACGCGGCGGCCATTGGCCTGCGCGGCCGCGACGGCAGTGATATTACTCATGAAATCGGCACTGCCGCCTACGAAGCTGCCCGGGATGCGGCACTGGGCGCGGCCGGTGACGCCACGCCTCCTGCCAATCAGGCCATCAACGATGCACTCAAAGTCCTGTTTCCGAAGACAGAGAACCTCCGTTCGGAAGACGGCAACAGCGACCGGAAGCAGGGCCGTGTGGCTCTGGGCTATTACAAGAACTTTGCGGAAGTTTTTTATGAATTCCAGCACGATGGGAAAACCATCGATACTGCCGATGCAGAAAATTATCATCGCTGGCTGGACATTGAGAATTCCGTGTATGGCGTGTCCTATAGCTACAACGGCGTGGAGTATACCCGCGAGGCCTTTGCCAGCTATCCGGCCCGGGTGATTGTCAGCAAGTTCTCTGCCAGTGAAGATGACAGCCTGCACTTCACCCTGAATCCCACGGTGCC
>JAHZEF010000098.1:4949-8573 GCA_019422005.1 Clostridiales bacterium | reverse complement strand
GGGCCGCCGACCGGGTGCTTGCGCATGCGGGCGGCGGCCCCGTTCCGGCCCGCCTCTCGGTGGGCCTGGAGAGCAGCGCTGACCTGATTGCGGACCTGGATCAGGCGCTGGCCCAAATTTAAAAGAAAGTTCTGAGGAGGTTTCCATGCCAATCCGGATTCCCAATGATCTGCCGGCCACCAGGACGCTGCTGGATGAGAATATCTTCGTTATGACCGAAACCAGGGCCATGACGCAGGACATCCGGCCGCTGGACATTCTGATTCTGAACCTGATGCCGACCAAAATTGATACGGAGACCCAGCTGGCGCGGCTGCTGGGCAATACGCCGCTGCAGGTGAATATGGAGCTGATGCACATGTCCACCTACCATTCCAGAAACACACCGCAGGAACACCTGCTGACCTTCTACAAGACCTTTGATCAGATCTGCAGCCGCAAGTTTGACGGGATGATCATCACCGGCGCGCCGGTGGAACAGATGGCGTTTGAGGAAGTGGATTACTGGCCGGAGCTGTGCGAGATTATGGAATGGAGCACCACAAATGTGCACAGCACCTTTCACATCTGCTGGGGCGCCCAGGCGGGGCTCTATTACCATTACGGCATTGAGAAGCGCCCGCTGCCGGAAAAAATGTTCGGCGTGTTCGAACACACGGTGGACTATAAGCGCTCGATTCTGTTCCGCGGCTTTGACGACCGCTTCATGGTGCCGCATTCCCGGCATACGACCGTCGACCGGGCGGACGTGGAGCGGGTTCCCGGCCTCCGGATTCTGGCCTCTTCTGAAGAGGCGGGGGTCTACGCCATATCCACAGGGAAGGGAAGGCGGATTTTCATCATGGGGCATTCCGAATATGATGCGGATACGCTGCGGCGGGAATATGTACGCGACAAGGAAGCGGGGCTCTCCATCCGGCCGCCGAAAAATTATTTCCCCCATGACGACGATACCCGGCCGCCGGTGGTTTCCTGGCGGGCCCATGCGAACTTGCTCTATTCCAACTGGCTGAACTATTATGTCTATCAGACCACGCCGTATGATCTGAAAAAACTGGAGGAGGAACACGGGAAAACGGTCTGACGGGCTGCCCGGGACGGGGGCGGCGTGCCTGAAACAGCGCGGCGCGGCCTGCCGGGAGGCCCTGTTTGCAGGCGGAAGGCCGCGGCCGGCAGATTGCCGGCCGCGGCCTCTTGCATGCCCGGGGGTTCCCTGCGGCAGTTATTTCATGGCGCGGGCCAGCTTGACCATCAGGTCGTCACGCCAGATATAGCTGTCGAGGAAGTTGAGCGTCTTTTCCTCCAGGCCGGCCTTATCGCGGATGATGGCTCTCGCCTCCGCGCGGGTCATTTCCCGTTCTTCCAATCCAAATCCCTCCCGAATCCCGGCCGCAATGGCGCGGGCGATGGCGCCGCGGTCGGCGGTATAGAGCCGCATATCGTCGGCGTCGTCCAAAAAACAGACCTCCAGCAGCGCGGCGGATACGCCGGCGCGCCGCGCCTGGTTGATGACGGCCAGATTGGAACGGCGCTTTACGCCCCGGTCGGTAAAGCCGATGGCGGCCAGATGACGAAGGATGTCCAGTTCCACCTGAATGCCGCTTTCCTGAGGCGTGACGTAGATCTCGCTGCCCTTCACCTTTCCGTCGCCGGAATCCGGCCGAAAGGAATTAAAATGGATCTCCAGAACATAGTCATAGTTGGAGAACTGTGCCAGGGAGGGGAGCATGCCGTTCTGATAGTCGGTGTAGGCGTTGCGGCTGGTGTCATATACACGGACTTCGGCGGCGCCCCGCAAATCCTCTGCCAGATCTGCAACGACGGCGCGCGTCTCCTCGGCTTCCCAATAGGAGACGCCCCCAATTACGGAGGTCGCGCCGGGATCGCCGGCCCCGTGGCCGGCAATGAGCAGAATTTTCATGCAATCACCACTCTGCATCTCTTGGAATCTCAGGCGCACAGGGCCGTTCGGCAGCCCCGGCCTCAGTTCATTCTATGCCGCGGCGTACTTTCTGTGACAGGGCTGTGATACTTGCATATTTACAAATCGACGAAAAACCGGTACAATCGATAATAACCCCGTATTCCCGACGCCCGGGGACGCAGAATTCAAGAAACATTCTGAAAAGGAGACTGTATCGTATGGCAGATCAAGAATGGAGCAATGTTCCCGTGGGGATGCCGGACGGCTGTGAGCCGTGGGAGAATTCGCCGAAGCCGAAAAAGCGGACGGGATGGATGATCGGCGCAGCGGCTGCCGTTTTGGTGGCGGTGGCTGCAGTGGCTGTCGTGTTTGCCCTGAAGGCGGTTCAAAATACGGATCAGATGCTCGCAAATGCCTGGGAGAAAACCAGCGAGGCATTGGCACGGCGCGGCGATGGGCAGCCGCTGCAGGCTATGGGAGCGGCCGCTGCGCAGTCTGAGAGCGGCACCTTCCGCCTGGATTGCAGCGATCTGGAAATCGACGGGACTCTGCTTTGCGGGCAGATCGGCCTGGAAGCCGCTTCGGACGGAGAAAATACACGCCTGCTGCTGGAGTTGGCTCTGGAGGATGGCGTGCCGCTGGACGTCAGCTTTTACAGCAGCGAAGGGCTGATCGGGCTGGGAAGCGAGGCGATTCTGGGCGACGATATGATTTACACCGTGGAGCCCGGCTCGCTGGAAGCGCAGGCCCGGGGCGGCATTTTTGACCCGGATACCGGCGCATACCCTCTGGATGCGCAGATGCTTTCCGAGCTGGACGCGCTGTTTCAGGCGCAGGAGCCCGCCTTTGACCTGGAAGGGATGGAGGCCGCCGTTGAAGAGCTGAAAGAGGAGTACAGGGACTTTGTCGAATGCGCGGAGGGGGAGAAAAGCAGCGGAAAGCTTCCCGGCAGCGGGGAAAAGGCAACGGTTCTGACCTACGTCTATACGGCGGATCAAATGATCGGCCTGCTGGAAACCATGGGAGATACGGTGTTCAGCAGTCAGGGGTTTTTGTCGTATTTTGATTATCTGGCGCAGCAGGGCGGAGACTTCTCTGCCGATTCCATGGAAAATGGATGGAATGAGGTGCTTGAGACGCTGCGTCAGAGCTATTCCGGAGACATTACAGTTTCCTACTATCTCTCCGACGGCAAGGTCGCGTTTCTGCAGATGGACGCGGCCCCTGCGTTTGACGGCGAGCGCGTATCGCTGCATGCCGAGGTGGATCTGGGGATTGAAAGCGGCGTCCTGACGGCGGACATCTCGATGGAAGACGGCTTGGACCGTATCGGTTTGTCCCTTCGCTCTGAGCAGGGGCATAAAGAAGGCGTTGCCTTCAGCGACTGGACGCTTTCCCTGCAGGAAAATGGAACGGAAGCCGGCTTTGTGTCCGGCGGCTCCAGCTGGGATCATGACAGCGGGGAACTGGAATCCCGGTTTTCCGTGGGGGCTCAGGGGACGGAATTGCTGACGCTGGAGGGAACGGGCGTTTTGGCGGCGGACGACACCGCCTATGCGCTGGAGTATGACAGCCTGACCCTGGCGGCGGACGGCGCAGCCATCCGCTGCGGACTGCAGATGCGCTACGACAGCTCCGCCGCGGTTACAGAGCCCGAACGGCAGACGGCATTTTTTGCGATGACAGAAGAGGAATTCCTG
>JAHZEF010000098.1:0-4939 GCA_019422005.1 Clostridiales bacterium | reverse complement strand
TTCCTGGGGCTGATGCTGGCGATCCAGGAGAATGTGGAGCGGATTTCGGCGGAGATGAGCGGGGCGTATGATGCGGAACAGCCGGAATGGGGACTGCCTGAAGAACCGGAATCCGCATCCGGCCTGGTGACGCCGCTGGAGGGCTATACCTACATGGGCCTGGCGGACTGCGGCGGCCAGAGCGTCTGGATTCCGGCTGTGGGCGACGTGGAGGATTACGGCGATATGCTGTCGGTCGGGCTGGAAAATCTCTCGGTTTCCGTCTCTGTCTATGAGGCATTTGGGGCAGACGCCGGTGAAACCCTGGAATGGCTTACTTCCTACTGGGGAGAACTGGAGGGGGAGAACATAGAACTGGTTTCGGTCAGTGACATTCAGGCCTCCGGCAATAAAGCGGCCCGGACGCTGGTGTATGATTATGGGTTTGACGGCTGGAGCATCCGCAATTCCCTGGCGTCCTTTGCGGAGCTGCGTGATGGAATGGTCATTCTCACAGAGGTCTCCCTGTATCCGGAGTACGCCGGCGGGGAGGACATTGCGCTGCTGCAGGAGCTGGATCAGCTGCTGCAGATGCCGCTCCGCGCTTCGGAGCTGCTCTCCTGAGAAACTCAGGCGCCCTATCAGCGGCGGTCAAAACCGCCCGTTCCGGCCGCGGCCGGAACGGGCGGTTTCGGTTTGCAGGGGGCGGCCGCTTTCCCGGAACGGAGCGGACGCCGCAGGGGTTCAGCGGTCCGTGACGGTCAGTGTCTGAACCGCATTGGAGGCGGTGCCGCTGCTGAGCAGGAACACGGTGTAGTTGGCGCCGGGAACAATGTTCAGATAAAGCGCAGTCACTGTATTGGGCTCCAGATAGGTGCCGAGAAAGGCGCTGTCCAGCGTCTCAATATCCAGCCAGGCGGGCATGGGCGTGAGACTGGTGTCGGCAAAGAAGAACTGGTATTCCCCCGGACGGATGCGCTTGAAGGGTGTGGTTTCCTTGAAGCGCACGTCGGCGTAGACGACGCGGCCGTCGGCCAGAAGGACGTCCAGAGGCGTGCTGTTGCGCGCCAGGTTGCTGACCCGAAAATTGGAGAATCCGCCGCCCGGCGGACAGCAGCTGTCGACGATCTGCAGGAGATCCAGGCCGCCGGCTGTGTTGATGACGGCGATGGTTGTCGGAATGCCCGCCTGGAACGGCATGGTTTTCTGTATGTAGATGTATCCGTCTGTACCGGTGACGGTGACGGTATGATAGCCGGCGGCGATCCGGCGATAGGAGGAAACAGAGCCGTATTCCAGCCAGTTGACGGCTCGGATCCGGTCCACCTGGATGCGGAACGGCGGATATCCGTAAGCGGCGTGCAGAAAGCGCGCAGAGGAAGCGGCGGGCCAGGTGGGAAGCGGCCCTCCCTCGCCGGGGTTGGGCAGAGGGACGACGGGGACGCCGCCGTCGGCGACAGGGCCCCCTTCGCCGGGGTTGGGCAGAGGAATGACGGGGACGCCGCCGTCGGCGACAGGGCCTCCTTCGCCGGGATTGGGCAAAGGGATGACAGGGACGCCGCCGTCGGCGACGGGGCCCCCTTCGCCGGGATTGGGCAGAGGGATGACGGGGACGCCGCCGTCGGCGACGGGGCCTCCTTCACCGGTGTTGGGCAGTGGAATCACAGGAGTGCCGCCGTCGGATGCAGCGGCGGGAACATTGGAATCTTGATCGGCCATATTTGTAATCGGAGCCGGGGGCTCCGGTGCCCCTCCTTTCAGGTTTTACACCAGTTTATTCCGGACGGCGGAAAAAGGTGTGGGGCGTTCTCACGGAAGGGCTCCGGCCGGGATTTGCAGGAAAGGGCTTCATTGACGGTGGAAAATGTGGTATAGTTGCTGGAGAGACCGCAATGCAGTGGGGAGGATCCGGTATGGATGAGCAGGAGCGCGGAAAACGGGACAATAATGAGGAGCTGTCCGGCGACGAAAACGTGCAGAGCGTGATCTTTTTGCCTGTGGTGCGGAAGCTCCTGGAGCATGCGGAGCAGACAAAGCAGCGCTTTGCCGCAAAGCTGGAAGGCGCAGAGGGCGGGGATCTCAACGCCCAGTATGAGCTGGGCGTGTGTTACGCTGAGGGCGACGGGACAGAACCGGATCCGGAGCAGGCGTTTTTCTGGTTTTCCGCCGCGGCGGAGCAGGGGGATGTCCGGGCAATCGCTGCGCTGGGGCGATGCTGGCTGGAAGGGCTGGGAACATGCCGGGACGAGGCGCAGGCGGCGGCGCTGTTTGAGCAGGCTGCCGCTCAGGACTATGCGCCGGCGCTGTGTGAACTGGGGCTTTGCTATGAAACGGGCAGCGGCGTCCCGGAAGACAAGGGACGGGCTGCGGAACTGTATTGCCGGGCTGCGGAACAGGAGCATGCGCCGTCTCAATGCAACCTCGGCTTTTGTTATCTGACGGGGATTGGCGTCGCGGTTGACTATGGGCAGGCGGTCTTCTGGCTGTCCCGCGCTGCAGAGCAGCAATACCCGCGCGCGCTCTGCCTGCTGGGGGACTGCTATTATTCCGGCTTTGGCGTGGAGAAGGACGACGGGCGGGCAGTCCGGCTTTACGAAGCCGCTGCGGATGCGGGCCATCCGCCGGCGATCTGTTCCCTGGGGTTGTGCTACGAGCATGGAAGCGGTGTGGAGCGGGACCGCAAAAAGGCGGCGGAACTGTATCTCCGCGCGGCGAAGCTGGGCAGCGTGACGGCCCAGTGCAATCTGGGATACTGCTATTATGTGGGAATTGGTGTGGAACCGGACGACAGGCAGGCGGCGGCCTGGTTCGCCCGGGCGGCAGAGCGGGGGCACAGCCGTGCGATGAACCTGCTGGGCACCTGCTACCAGTTTGGATACGGCGTGGAAGCGGATCTGGAAAAAGCGGTGCTGCTCTACCGGCAGAGCGCCGACGCCGGTTATGCGCCGGCGATGTGTGACCTGGGGGTCTGCTATGAGCAGGGCAAAGGCGTTGCGCAGGACCGGGAGCGGGCGGTGGAGCTGTACCGGCAGGCCGCCGAACAGGGCTTCGGGCCGGGACAATGCAATCTGGGGTATTGCTACTATATGGGAATCGGCGTCGCCGAGGACAATACGCTGGCAGCGCATTGGTTTGCCCGGGCGGCAGAGCAGGGGATACCCAGGGCCCAGGATCTGCTGGGCGCCTGCTATCGGGGCGGCTACGGCGTGGAGCAGGATCCCAGGCGGGCGGCGGAACTGTTTCAACTGGCGGCCGACAGCGGCTACCTGCCGGCCTTATGCGACCTGGGCCTGTGCTATGAAGAAGGGAGCGGCGTTCCGGAGGATCCGGTTCGGGCGGCGAACCTCTACCGGAAGGCTGCGGAGCAGGGGCATGCGCCGTCCCAGTGCAATCTGGGATTTTGCTGTTACGTGGGAATCGGTGTGCCGGTGGATGAGCCTGAGGCAGTCCGCTGGTTCGAGCGGGCGGCCGATCAGGGGTATCCCCGGGCGATGGCGCTGCTGGGGGAATGCTATCTCTTTGGGAGGGGCGTCCCTGCAGATCCGGTGCGGGCTGCTGAATGGTTCCGCCGGGCCGCCGACCGGGGGAATATACCGGCGCTGTGCGACCTGGGCTATTGCTACGAGAGCGGAACCGGCGTGCAGGCCGATCCTTTGAAGGCGGTGGAGCTGTACCGGCGGGCGGCGGAACGGGGCCTCGCAAGGGGCCAGTGCTGCCTGGGCTATTGCTATGAGACCGGGATCGGCGTGAAGCGGGATCAGAAACTGGCGGTGGAATGGTATCGCCGGGCTGCGGAACAGGGGTACGCCCGGGGCCAGTGTAATCTGGCGTTTTGCTATGAGGCCGGGATCGGTGTGGAACGGGACTGGAAACTGGCGGTAGAATGGTATCGCCGGGCTGCGGAACAGGGATGGGCCAGAGCGCAGTGCAATTTGGGATGCTGCTATTACAACGGGGTCGGCGTTGAGAAAGATGATGAACAGGCCGTGGCATGGTTTTCCAAAGCGGCGGAGCAGAAATATGCCAGAGCACTGTTTTTGATGGGGAGATGCTGCCTGCATGGCCGCGGGATCGAAAAAGATGCCGAACGGGCGGAAGCATATTACCGGGAGGCGTCCGCGCAGGGGTATCCGCTGGATATGGGGGAGATCGGGTACCTCTTCGACAACGGCAACGGCGTACGGGCGGACCCTGTGCGCACTGCGGAGCTGTATCGCCACGCCGCCGAGCAGGGAAATGCGGAAGCCCAGTACCAGCTGGGACGCTGCTATGAGATGGGGACCGGCGTGCAGGCGGATCCGGTCCGGGCCGCAGAGCTGTATCGGCAGGCGGCGGAGCAGGGGCTTGCAAAGGCACAGTGCAGCCTGGGGGCGCTGTATGAAAAAGGGAGCGGCGTGGAACGGGATCCGGCCTTTGCCGCAGAGCTGTACCGGAGGGCGGCAGAGCAGGGAGATGCGGACGGACAGTGCCGGTTGGCGTATTGCTATACGACAGGGCGGGGCGTCCGGCGGGATCCTGTACGCGCGGTGGAGCTGTACCGGCAGGCTGCAAAGCAGGGAGATGCCGCGGCGCTCTGCAACCTGGGCTATTGCTATGAGGTCGGAGAAGGCGTGGAAGCGGATTTGCAGCATGCAGTCGAGCTGTATCGCCGGGCGGCGAAGCGGGGAAACGTCACGGCCCAGTGCAATCTGGCTTACTGCCTGATGACGGGACGCGGTACGGAAAAGGGTCCGGCGCTGGCGCTGGCATGGTATCATATGGCGGCCGACCAGGACGACGCCAGGGGGCTTTGCAGGCTGGGATGGGAACTGTGGCGCGGGAAGAATGTCCGGCAGGATATGCCGCAGGCAGTTTCGATGCTGCAGAGCGCAGCGGAGCAGGGATATCCCGAAGCCCTGTTCCTGCGGGGCGCACTGTATTTGTACGGCGAGGACGCGCCGGAATACCGGGATCCGAAACT
>JAHZEF010000097.1:4206-8618 GCA_019422005.1 Clostridiales bacterium | reverse complement strand
TGTCCCACAATGATCCCACCTGGATGATCATGGATGTGCTTCCGGTGATCCCGCCGGAGCTGCGCCCCATGGTGCAGCTGGACGGCGGCCGGTTTGCGACCTCCGACCTCAACGATCTGTACCGCCGGGTGATTAACCGGAATAACCGCCTGAAGCGCCTGATCCAGCTGAATGCGCCGGATATTATCATCCGCAATGAAAAGCGGATGCTGCAGGAGGCCGTGGACGCGCTGATCGACAACGGCCGCCGCGGCCGTGCGGTGACCGGCGCCAACAACCGCGCCCTCAAGTCCCTCTCCGATATGCTCAAGGGCAAGCAGGGGCGTTTCCGTCAGAACCTGCTGGGCAAGCGCGTGGACTACTCCGGCCGTTCGGTCATTGTGGTCGGCCCGGAGCTGAAGCTCTATCAGTGCGGCCTGCCCAAGGAGATGGCCATTGAGCTTTTCCGTCCCTTTGTTATGAAGAAGCTGGTGGAGGACGGACTGGCCAACAATATCAAATCTGCCAAGAAAATGATCGACAAGGGCAAGAATGAGGTCTGGGACGCCCTGGAGGACATCATCAAGGACCGCCCGGTCATGCTGAACCGCGCGCCGACGCTGCACCGTCTGGGTATCCAGGCGTTTGAGCCGGTGCTGGTGGAGGGCCGCGCCATCAAGCTGCACCCCCTGTGCTGCACCGCCTTCAATGCCGACTTTGACGGCGACCAGATGGCCGTGCACGTTCCCCTGTCTGCCGAAGCGCAGGCCGAAGCGCGGATGCTGATGCTCTCGGCCAACAACCTGCTGCGGCCTCAGGACGGCAAGCCGGTCACCGTGCCGACGCAGGATATGATTCTCGGCACCTATTATCTGACCTTCGTCAAGGAAGATGAGCCCGGCGCCGGAAAGGTGTTCTCCTCCCCGGATGAGGCGATGCTGGCCTATAACGAAAAGATTGTGGGGATCCATGCGCCGATTCGCGTCCGGGTGGAAAAGGAGATCGGCGGCGTGATGCAGCATAAGCTGATCGACGCCACGGTCGGCCGCCTGATTTTCAACGAGCCGATCCCGCAGGATCTGGGCTTTGTGGATCGCAGCGATCCGGAAAAGATTTATGACCTGGAGGTCGGCTTTATCACCGGCAAGAAGCAGCTGGGCCAGATCATTGACAGATGCATCCGGATCCATGGCTTCACCATCGCCACGGAAATGCTGGACAATCTCAAGGCTTTGGGCTACAAATATTCCACCCGCGGCGCCATCACGGTATCCATTGCCGATATGACGATTCCGGAGAAGAAATATACGCTCATTGCGGAGGCCGAGGCCAACGCGGTCAAGATTGACCGGCAGTACAAGCGCGGCTTCATCACCAACGACGAACGGTACCGCCTGGTGGTGTCCCAGTGGGAGCAGACCATCAAGGATGTGACCAACGCGCTGCAGGAGGGGCTGGACCGCTTTAACCCCATCTTCATGATGGCGGACTCCGGCGCCCGCGGCAGTATGAACCAGATCCGCCAGCTGGCCGGCATGCGCGGCCTGATGGCCGATACCAACGGACGCACCATCGAAATCCCCATTAAAGCCAATTTCCGTGAAGGCCTGTCGGTTCTGGAGTACTTTATCTCCTCCAGAGGCGCCCGCAAGGGACTGACCGACACGGCGCTTCGGACTGCCGACTCCGGCTATCTGACGCGCCGCCTGGTTGACGTTTCCCAGGATGTGATCATACGGGAAAAGGACTGCCATACGACAGAGGGGATCTGGGTCGGCGAGGTTGTGGAAAAAGGGCAGGTGATCGACACCTTCGGCAACCGGATCCGCGGCCGCTACCCGGTTCAGGACGTGGTGGATCCCGAGACCGGCGAATTGCTGCACCCGAAGAACAAGCTGATGCAGCCGGAGGACGCCGCGCTCTTTGAAAAACATGGCATTCACAAGATCTATATCCGTACGGTCCTGGGCTGCAAGTCGCGCAGCGGCGTCTGCGCCACCTGCTACGGCATGAACCTGGCGACTTCGGAGGAGGTCAACCTGGGCGAAGCCGTCGGCATTATCGCGGCCCAGTCCATCGGCGAGCCGGGCACGCAGCTGACCATGCGGACCTTCCACACCGGCGGCGTTGCCGGCGACGATATCACCCAGGGCCTGCCCCGCGTCGAGGAACTGTTTGAAGCCCGCAAGCCCAAGAAGATGGCGACCATTTCCGAGATCGACGGACGCGTGGAGATTGACGAGACCCACCGCACGGCGCTGCGCAGCATCTCTGTGATCAACGAACAGGACGGGGAAGTCAAGCAGTATCAGGTCCCGTACTCGGTGGGGCTGCGCGTGGAAAACGGGCAGCATATCCAGAAAGGCGACCGGATTACCGACGGCGCCCTGAGCCCCCACGATGTGCTGCGGATTTCCGGCGTGGAAGCCGTACAGGATTACCTGACGCAGGAGGTTCAGGCGGTGTACCGCCAGCAGGGCGTGGATATCAACGATAAGCACATCGAAGTCATTATCCGCCAGATGATGCGCAAGGTGCGCGTGGAAGAGCCCGGCGACACCGAGCTTTTGACCGGTACGGTGGTGGACGTCTTTGAGTTCGACGACGCCAACGCAAAAATCCAGGCACGCATTGACGCCGGTGAAACAGAACTGAAGCTGGCAACCAAGTCCCTGATCCTGATGGGCATTACCAAGGCTTCTCTGGCGACGGAGTCCTTCCTGTCTGCAGCGTCGTTCCAGGAGACGACAAAGGTTCTGACCGAGGCCGCGATCAAGGGGAAGGTCGACCATCTGGTGGGCCTGAAGGAAAACGTAATCATCGGCAAGCTGATCCCGGCGGGCGCCGGCCTGGCCGCCTACCGCGATTTCCAGGAAGGGATCACCCCTGTTTCCGAGGTGACGGCGGAGATGATCGACAACGAGGCGCTGTAGCTTCCGCCGCAGTTCCAAAAAGCCCGTGCTTTCTCCGGAGAGCACGGGCTTTTGTGATTTGGCGTACGGATCTTACAGATCAGGGTTATTTTGCGGCGGCATTGGGAAACTGCTTGTACTCCGCGGACAGGCGTGGTATAATTCCATACAGATACTGGGTTTCCTTTTTGGACGGGCGGGGCGGCCTGTGTTTCCGTCCTGAAATGGGGAATGCAGTATGCCCGCTTTGGCGGGCAAAGGAAAACAGGCGAGGATTTGCTGGGCCGGGGCGCCTCTTTGGCGCCCGGAGGCGCAGCGGAAAGGAAGGTTATAACATGAAAAAACGATTGTTGGCAATGGTCATGGCTGTCATAATGGTCATGTCTCTGCTTCCTGCATCCGTATCTGCGGCAGGGGAAGAGATGCAGACCTGGGCGGACGCTGTGACAGAAGCTCCCGCCGGCTATCGGGTGGATAACGGCGCCAAAACCGTCTCCATCTCCAGTGCGGAGGGGCTGGCCTGGTTTGCCAAAGAGATCAATTCCTGGGAGAGCAAAACGGATAAAGTGAGCTTTGCCGGGTATACGATCGAGATTACGGAGGACATTGATTTGTCCGGCAGGCTTTGGATCCCGATTGACGCTTCGACGGTCAAGCTGGACGGCGTTACGGAGCAGCAGAAAATTGACCGGGATCAGACCTACGGCAACAAATTGCTTGCCGGTGCGACCATCGACGGCAATGGCCACACAATTTCCAATATGGTGGTGAAAACCACTGTCCGCGGCCCCCGCTACGAATCTGTTCCCGGAGATGGTCAGAACAGCTACTACTACGCCGGATTCATCGGCCGTACGACCGGCGATCTGACGATTACGGATCTGACCTTTGAAGGCGCGAGCGTGGATGCCTCCGGGGAGCAGTTTGTCGAGGATCACGGCGGCAGCAGTATGGCTGTTGTCTCCGGCTATTATGGCGGCGGTACGCTGACGCTGGATCAGGTCACCATCTCGAACTGTTTTGTGGATGGGATGCAGAAAGTGGGCGGTTATGTTGGCCAGTGCGGCGGCTCCGTCACCATTCAAAAGTGCGCCGTGGTGGATTCCACCTTCCGCTCCCTTTACCAGTGCGCTCCGGTTCTTGCCTATGCAATGGATAATCAGTACAACAATGACGACAGCAAGAAAACGAACACGCTGGCGATCAACGGCGTGAAGCTGGAGAATAACGAGGTCGTAATCGTCAAGGAAGAGGGTACGACGTATAAAACCTTTGGCGACAATGTGGACACGTGGTTCTATCGGGAGGACGGCACCTACAACTATTGGTGCGGCAACCAGGCTGATACGGTGCTGATCGCGCAGGCCAAATTCTCCCTGGTCAGCGAAACCGATGCAGTGGCGGATGTGCCGCTGATGATGTCGGCGGAGGTCGGCGGCTATCAGTATGACAGCCTCTCTGCGGCAATCGCCGCCGCCGAAGCGGGCGATACCGTCACTCTGCTGAAGGATGTGCAGGAGG
>JAHZEF010000097.1:0-4094 GCA_019422005.1 Clostridiales bacterium | reverse complement strand
CCCGCTACGATGAAGGCCAGGCCGGATACTATGTGATCGACAACCAGGGGACGCTGACCATTGAGAGCGGCTTCATTGGAAATCAAACCGGAACGATGCCCAACGGTTCCTCCCTGGTTCGCAATGCGGGCAACGGGAAAAGCGCCACCCTGAACATCAAGGGCGGCACGCTGTACCAGGACGGCTTTATTGCGGTCAAAAATGACGACCTGGGCGTCCTGAACGTCACCGGCGGACATATCTATACCACCGGCGATACCGCTTCCAACACCGCGTCGGCAATCCAGAACTGGGGAACTGCCGTCATTGCCGGCGGTACCATCGGTAATCTGTGGGCTTCCACCTGGTCTGAGGCGTACGAGAGCACAATGACCATCAGCGGCGACGTGACCATGTCCGGCAGGCTGATTGTGAAAAAGGACGACGCCAGCCTCTCCAATGCACCGAAGGTTACGATTGAAGGCGGTAAATTCGATGCGGAATTCCGTGTCTCCAACGATGGGGAACTGGTAATTTCCGGCGGCCACTTCACCAGCGATCCCAGCGCATATGTGTCGGAGTCGTGCATGACGATGCCGGGTGAAGTAGCCGGCTATGCGTTTGCGGTGGGGGCCAAAACGGAAACCGAGGTGAAACCCGCCACCGGCGATCCGGTGCTTGGCGAGGGCAGCATTCAGGATGAAGCCGCCCAGGAGGCGGCCAAGGGCACTGCGGCGGACGCCGGCGCGCTTGCCGCAGCGGCCAACCTGGCGATCGGCGAAGTGACGCCGGAGCAGCAGGCGGCAGCCGAATCGGCGATCAAAGCGGATCCGGATGTGACGGTGCCGGATGATAAGCCTGTTTATATTTATGCGCAGACCTATTTGAACATCACGCCTACCGCCTACGACGCCGCCGCCGGACAGCAGGTGCTGACGCTCGACATCGAGCCGATGTACCGCGTGGTAGCGTCTGTTGAGGAAACTGCGGAAGCGCTTCAGGTGAAGGGCGACGACGGGGTTACCGTTGCCAACGCCGTCGTTCTGGAGAATTCTGAAACGCCTCTGGATATCACGACGCTGGAGATCAGCGTGCCCCTGCCGGAGGGGTTCCCGACGGAAAACCTGGTGGTCAGACATGAGGCCAAGGACGGCACCTATTACTATGTGCCCGTGATTACCGGCGAAAGCCCCTCCAGGATTGCCACCTTTACCGTGACCCATGGGTTCAGCAAGTTTACATTGATGGCCGACAGCCGGTCGGCTGAGATTACATTCAATGGCGATGAGATGGTCTTCGGGCCCCAGAATGTGGGAGATGCGTTCCCGGAAGCCGAGGCTCCCAACGGCCAGACATTCGGCGGCTGGACGCTGAAGGACAGCGACGGGAATGAAATTGACGGCGCATCCGGCACCTACACCGTTCTGACCGATGAACTGCTCACTGCCCTGGACGGCCGGAAGGCGGTTGCCACGCCGTACTTCTATACCGCCTCCGGCAGCGTTACTTACGCCATTACCGTGGACCGCAATCTGGAACATGGATCCGTGACTGCTTCTGCCGGGCGTGCGTCCAGGGGACGGACGGTGACCGTCACCGTCAAGCCCGACAGCGGCTATACCCTGGAGGGGCTTACCGTCACCGATAAAAACGGCAGCAGGATCAAGCTGACCGATCAGGGCAGCGGGAAGTATACCTTCACCATGCCCGCCAGCAGCGTGAACATCGGGGCCACCTTTGTCAGGTCGGAGGACTCCGACGGCTTTGCCGATGTCCCTTCCGATGCATATTATGCCGATGCCGTAGCCTGGGCTGTGGAGCAGGGCATCACCACCGGCGTGACCGCCAATGCGTTCAGGCCTGACGCTTCCTGTACCCGCGCGCAGATGGTGACCTTCCTCTGGCGCGCCGCCGGATCCCCGGCCCCCAAGGACGGCAGCAATCCCTTCGGCGATGTGCAGGAGGACGCGTATTATTATGATGCGGTACTGTGGGCTGTGGAAGAGGGGATTGCCAAAGGCACCAGCGCCGACGCTTTCAGCCCGGACGCTGTGGTAACCCGTGGACAGACTGTGACGTTCCTGTATCGTGAGGCAGGCGCGCCCGCTGTGTCCGGCAGCAGCTTTGACGATGTGGCGGCGGACGCCTACTATGCCGACGCCGTGGCCTGGGCTGTGGAAGAGGGGATTGCCAAGGGAACCGGAGACGGTGCCTTCAGCCCGAATGCAGCCTGCACGCGCGCACAGATTGTGACCTTCCTGTATCGCGCTGCGGAGTAACCCGGCGAGGGTGCGGCACGGCGGCCTTTGCCGCCGCGCCGCGCAGCGGGAAGCGCTTCTCTGCCGCACGGTTCCAAACATGATGGCGGAGCGCTGCCGCTTCCGCAGCATTAGGAAGCGGCGCCGTACCGCTGACCTCTGTTCAAACAGATGCCGCCCGCATTTCCAACGGAAATGCGGGCGGCAGTCTCTATGGGTTCAAAACAGCATGCCGCGGGCCCGGAGTTTGGCAAACAGCCGGTCCAGTGGCGGGAACAGCGTCAGTACAATTACAAAGTTGAACACGCAGTGCGCAAGGTCAAAGGGGATGCCGGAAACCCATTTGGCAAAAGCCAGCGCAGCGCCGCCGATGAGGAAGTCGGGCGGCGAGCAGAGCGCGCCGAACGCCAGGCCGTAGCAGGCTGCCACAACGGCCCAGAACCAGGCCGGCCGCCGCCTGCGGCCCAGCAGCATGACCAAAGCCCAGAGGATGGTCCAGATGTAAAGATAGACAATCCACCAGACGCTGAAGCCGTAGGTGAGCCCTTCCAGGATCGCAAACGCATAAATGATATACAGCGTGCGCCAGCGGAAATAAAGGGTGAACAAAATCAGGAAAAGCGTGACGGTTTCCCCGTTGGGAATGGCTGCCAGTGCAACCTGCAGGCCAAACACCAGCGCCGTGCAGAGCGCCAGCGTGGTGATCATGCGGATCGGGCTGGGACGGTACGGATCAGTACTGCTCATAGGCGATTGTGAAATGATCTCCGTCGGCGATGGGCTGCTGGGACAGGCTGTAAGCGCCGTACTCGCCGTTGACGTAGATCGCCCAATAGGACTGGTCCCTGGTAAAGTCGGCGGTCACGCCATTGACTGTGTAAAGCGTATAGCCGAATTCAGCGCTTTCCTCCCCGTCGATTTCCGCCACAGACTCCAGCGCCTCGCGCAGATATTCTGCGTCGGTATCCAGCTCATAGTCCGTTTCGGTCTGATCACTGGAAACGATGGTGATCTGAATGTGCTTCTCTCCGGCCTGAGGCTTGGCCGAAAAGCGGCGATAGACAATGTACATGCCGATCATGACCGCGGCCAAAAGCAGGATGGTCAAAATGAGTATCCAGGTTTTTTTCTGTTTCATAGATGCGGTTTCTCCTCCACTGCGCCGGGAAGCCGGCGCCGATTCGTCTGCGGCAGGCGATGCAGACAAACCCTATTATAGCCTCAGGGGGATTCCGCATGCAAGAGGAAACTCTGAAAATATCTCTTTTTGGCATGAAACAGGACAGTCAATCTAAAATCAACTGTCCTGTTCCTGCAAGTATTCAATTTTTGATATGTGATACAGGCATGAAAAACATCACACCTTTAAAAATGCGAAAACACCGCATCGTTACAGCGCATTGTGTACGTTATGGTATTTTGCTTTTTGTTTTTGATGCCCCCCTTGTTGGATAACGGGGGCTTATAAGGTTCGCTGTGCTCGCCCAACCGCCGAAGTGAACCGCCCCTTCTCCACAGCTTTGCCGGCGCAGCGTATTGTCTTACGACCGCCACCGTGGCCGGATCACCCCGTCGGTTGTTGAGATTTTACGCTTATCTTCCGCTCAAACTGGGATTTTGCTGTTTCATTTTTTCCTGACATTCGCTACACTCTCTATCGTGAATAGAAATAATCCCATCACATTTAGAACAAGTATATTTTGTTTTCTGCTGTTCCATGAAATACCCCAAACCTTGTTCGTGAACCAAACGGCTATTTTCGATAAGACTTGCTCGATATCGTTTGTTATAGCTTTTTTCGAGGCTTTTAATCAATTTACATGGATATTCAACACATTCAAAACAATAGGATAACTC
>JAHZEF010000096.1 GCA_019422005.1 Clostridiales bacterium | reverse complement strand
GAGAAAAATACCGGTAAGGTGCTGCAGGGGGGGGCCGCGGCCAACAATATGCTGGGCCGGACGCCGGGGAGCGTCGCGGCGCTCCGGCCGCTGCGCGACGGCGTCATTTCAGACTATGAAATGACGGAGAAAATGCTGGCCCAGTTTATGAAGAAAATTATCCGGTTCTCTTTTGTGAAGCCCCGGGTCGTGGTGAGCGTGCCCAGCGGCATCACAGAAGTGGAGGAGCGCGCTGTGATCCAGGCGACCATGGAGGCCGGCGCGCGCCGGGTCTATCTGATTGAGGAGCCGTTTGCGGCGGCGCTGGGCGCACAGATGGATCTGGACGGCCCCAGCGGCCATATGGTGGTGGACATCGGCGGCGGAACCACGGATATTGCGGTTCTGACCATGAATAATGTGGCGGTGTCCTCCTCTTTGAAGGTGGCGGGGGAGGCGTTTGACAGCGCGATCATCCGATACCTCCGCCGCCGGCATGGCGTTCTGGTGGGCCCGAACGCCGCGGAGGAGATCAAGATTACCATTGGCTGCGTGTATGAACGCGGCCAGGAGGTCTCCATGCGGACCAAGGGGCGCGATCTGAAAACCGGGCTTCCGAAGGAAGCGGAGGTGAGTTCTGCAGAGATTTATGAGATCTTCAAGCGGCCGGCGCGCCAGATTGTGGACGAGGTGATGTCGGTGCTGGAGCAGACGTCGCCGGAACTGGTGGCGGACATTTCCACCAACGGCATTGTTCTGACCGGCGGTGCGTGCCAGCTGTGGGGATTTGACCAGCTGCTGACGGAACGCACAGGGATCCCCTGCACGCTGGCGGACGATGCGGACTCCTGCGTAGCGCTGGGCTGCGGGAAAAGCCTAAAATGGATCAATCAGATGCAGGAAGGCACCATCAACATTGCAAGAAAAAAGCTGATGAAGGAATGAACGCTGCTTCCAGTTCTGCTTTGGAGGATCCTTCGCACAGGGGGCGTGCCTTGCCCCCTGTGCGAAGTTTTTTCCGATTTGACAGATATACCGCCATCCAGCGGCCGATCGCCGCTGGATGGCGGTATTCACACCGGCCTGCGGCCGGCCTTTGGACCTCTGGAACCTGTTTGCGCTGATCTCCTGCCTGAGTATCATGCACGGCCTGGGGCCTGGTTATGGCTGCGGGTTCCATTCCGCGGCGGGGTGCGGCAGGAGCCCAACCCCAAAATGGGAAACTATACAAAAAAAGGCTTCCATATTTGTTTTCTATTTTGATTGACTGAAAATGCTGTTCCGTACTATGATGAAAACGGCCATATGATGGATTTGGGAAGATGAGAAGAAGGTTCAGATTCTGGCATTGCCTCCCCGCGTTTTGCGTTCAGTACGAATTTGAGCCCTCGGCCTGGAGGTGGTCTTATGGCTTATAGCGGAAATACCTTCTTATGGTCCGCGCTGCTTTTTGCGGGTGCGGCCGGGCTGGTGCTGATCCTTTGGAACTGGCTGCAGGATAAGCGGCGCCATTGGCAGCGGACTGTTTGCGCCATCCTGTGTACCGGCGCTGTCCTGGCTGGAGTCTGGTACTTTTGGCCGTTTGAACTGGCGGCGCGCCCGGCGGATCAGGGCGGGCTGCGGGTTGTTGCCGAGTATCCTGCCGAACCCGGCAAATCCCTGGCGCTGGAGGGGGAGGAGGCCGAGGCGCTTTTGCGGCTGATCGATCCGATTCGCGTTCGAAGGTACCGCCTGTGGGATTATCCGCCCCGTGATGGGAGGGAATATATTTTTCTTCGGATGTGGTATGAAGAGCGGGACATCACGGTCTGCCGCATCGAACTGTCCCTCAGGCTGGATGATACGCTGGGGCCCTCCACGATGCGGTATTATACGTTTGCCGGTTCGCGTGTCAACTATGTGGTCTGTGATCCGAAGCCGGCCGTCGCATATTTAAAGCCCCTGCTGGGGCTGTAAAGGCAGAACAGTGCCGCCTCCCGTGTGGTCGGGAGGCGGCACTGATTGACGTCGGCTACTGTTTTTGAAGTGGGCTCCTTCCGCGGAAAAAGCCCAAATAGACGATCATGGCTGCAATGGACCAGAAATAGGCCATCATATAGGGTTCTTCAAAGATGTTTTCAAAGTAACAGTGAACCAGCACGCCGCAGAGGCCTGCGAACATCCCTGCGCAGAGCGGATGGACGCTGCGCCCCTTCAGCGGCCGGGAAGTGCGGTATACAGCCCGCAGGCCGACGAACAGCAGAGATGCCATCATCAGAAGAAATACGAGGAAGCCGGCCCAGCCCATTTCCACCAGGATTTTCAGATAGTAGTTATCCACATAGAAATAGGAGATCCATTTATAGATTTGATTCTGCATGGCCACCGCGCCGCCGAACATACCCAGCCCGAATCCGAAGACCGGATTCATGGCGAGATAGGAGAGCGCAATCTCCCACCGGCTGCCGCGTCCGCCGTTGTTGGTGGAGGCGGCGAATTCAGGCGTCAGAAGATAACCGATGCGGCTGGCCACGAATGGAAGAAACAGCGAACAGACACCGGCGATCAGCATCAGAACAATCAGGCGCCGGTCCACCAGAATGGAGAAAACCAGAATGGTGACAGCCATGGCCATCCACGCGCCGCGGGACATGGTGAACAGGCAGGAGAAGCACATGCAGAACGTGACAAACCAAAAGAAGAGCTTGGCACGCCGGTCCTGGAACCAGTAAGCGAGTCCGGCGGCCATAGGGGCGAACATCACCATGTAATCGCCCATGATGTTGGGGCTTCCGAAGATGGAGTAGACGCGGGTGCGCACGGCGGTTTCCGCCTGATCCGTCCAGCTGGAGGGGATCGGCGCGGCCACAATAAACTGATAGATGCCATGCAGGGAAATCAAAAACGCCGCCATTACCATAACCAGATACAGCGTCATGAAGTCCCGGTCACTGCGGATTAAACGCGTCAGAACGAAGAACCACAGCAGATACTGCACTGTCGCCCGGTAACCTGCCACGGAAATGGAAAAGAAGGGGCTGACAATGAACATCAGCGCCAGGCCGACGCCGACGAACAGGAATACCGGAGTATCCAGCGGGCTGACCCGCGGAAGCACCGGCTGCGGAGCCCGCATGCGGTCGTAAAGGATCCACAGCACGGCCAGCAGCAGCAGGCCTTCGTCCCAGACCGACGAGACCACGGGGACTGCCAGCACATCCCGCAGGACAAAGTCGAGAATGCAGTAAAGCCCGACGGCCGTCAGCACAAAGCCGCTCAGCCCGCCGCGGAACAGCCACCCGAACAGCTTGCTTTCCCGGCCGCAGCGGAATACCGCGCGGTAAATCCGATAGAGCAGGCTTGCCTGCAGAATCGGCACCAGGGATCGGCCCCACCGCCAAAGCCGCCGGTTCAGCCCGGCCAGAAGGGCCGTAATCCGGGCATGTTCTGTTGTTCTGGCCGGGCAGCCCAGCATCCGGGAACCGATACGCGCCGCGGCGGAATGCCGGGCGGCATTTCGGAAAGCGGCGCCCAGCCGGCGCAGCCCGCTGCCGCCCCAGACCCATTTCAGCCAGAGCCAGAACCGCCAGATCAGACTGCCCTGCAGAATGTTATTCATTGGCGGTCACTTCCTCCATTGCGGTGATATACCCGTTGAATTCCAGTTCCACCGTTTTGACAATATGGGATTTGCCGACCCGCAGCTCCTGGGAACCCAGTCCGTATGCGTTGGCTACTTCCGATACCCTGGCTTCGATGGTGAAGCGCAGATTATGCGAGGCAGGATCCTCGACCTGCTTGGCATTGCCGTCGGCGTCCAGAACCGTCTCCAGATAGGGTTCGATTACACAGTCGCCGTTGCTCATCAGCTGCCCGCCCACCTGGGTGACGGCGAATTCACAGGCGTCGGGATCGATTTTCGGGCAGACGACCTCATAGCGGATGGTGGGATTGTTGTTGGCGATGGCGTCGGTGATCTGGCTTCCCGCCAGCTTCCAGCCGACGGCTGCGACCACCAGCACCAGGACGACAATGACAATCAGGTCGATCAGATTGATTTTTCCAAACAGTTTTCCTTTTTCATCTAGTACCTTCAATGTTTTTTCCTCCCAGGACTGTCTTTTGTGATTTTGGTTTGATTCCTGCGGACAAGTATACTATAATGACTCATGACACTGAGCCGGAATTGCCCGGCAGTACGAGGTGTTTACATATTATACCGGATTTCTCCGGTTTTCACAAGGTTAAATTACAGACGCTTCCACAGGCGGTCACGGGTGCGGATCCTGCGGCTGTACGGAGGGGAAGGACGACAGGAGACGGATTATGAAAATTATGCATCTGATTTCCGGCGGAGATGTGGGGGGCGCCAAGACGCACGTGCTGTCCCTGCTGCAGGGGCTGAGCCGCACGGAGCAGGTTCGGCTGGTCTGCTTTCTGGAGGGGCCGTTTGCCCGGGAGGCGCGGGAACTCGGAATTGACACTGTGGTGCTGGAGTCCAATCATGTGCTTCGTGTGGCGGGAATTCTGGCGGCGGAAGTCAACGCCGACGGATACCAGGTGGTTCACTGCCACGGCGCCCGCGCCAACCTGATCGGAGCCCTGCTGCAGCGCAGGGTCCGTGTTCCCGTGGTGACAACGGTGCATTCAGACTACCGCCTGGACTATCTGGGACGCACCTTCCACCGCCTGACCTACGGCACCATCAATACCGTCTGCCTGCGCCGCATTCCTTATCATATCGGCGTTTCCAATGCCATGGCGGAGCTCCTGATTTCCCGCGGCTTCAACCCGCAGACCATGTTTTCCATTTACAACGGCGTGAAGTTTGCGCCGGTGGCGCCGGCGCTGGGGCGGGAGGCGTATTTTCAGAGCGTGGGGCTGCAGGCCGATCCGGAGAGCGTGGTGTTCGGCATTGCTGCCCGGCTGTCGGCGGTCAAGGATGTGGGAACGCTGATCCGTGGTTTCTCCCAGGCGGTCCGGCAGTGCCCGTCGATTCGCCTGCTGATCGCGGGCGACGGGGAGCAGGCGGCGGAACTGAAAAAGCTGGCGGCGGAAATCTGCCCGCCGGAAACGGTCTGCTTTGCCGGCTGGGTTTCCGATATGGACAGCTTTTACAATGCCGTCGACGTCAATACGCTGACGTCCCTGTCTGAAACCTTCCCCTATGCGCTGACGGAGGGCGCCCGGCTGAAGTGCGCCACCATAGCCTCCAGGGTGGGAGGGGTTCCGGATCTGATTGAGCATGGCGTTACGGGACTGCTGTTCCAGCCGCAGAATGCGGAGGAGCTGGCCGGGCATATGCGGGCGCTGGCCGGGGACCCGCCGCTGCGCCGCAGGCTGGGAGACGCCCTGTACGCCAGGGCAAAGCGGGACTTCTCCGAAGAGGCTACGGTGGAGCGGCAGAAGGAAATCTACAAAGTGATCCTCCGCCGCGTATCCCGCCCCCGTTCCGGCCGGGACGGCGTCCTGATCTGCGGCGCCTACGGCAAAGGGAATGCCGGGGATGACTCAATTCTGGAAGCCATCATCGGGCAGATGCGGGATATCGATCCGGATCTGCCGCTGTATGTATTGACCCGGACGCCGCGGGCGACGGAAATGCGCTAGCGAATCGGCGCGGCATATACGTTTGACGTCCCCAAATTTCTGCGGATGATGCGGAAAACACGGCTCTACATCAACGGCGGGGGCAGCCTGATTCAGGACGTGACGAGCACCCGGTCGCTGCGGTATTATCTGGCCAGTATCCGCTGGGCCAAGCGGACGGGAAACCGGGTGCTGATGTACGGCTGCGGAATCGGACCGGTGGAGAAGCGCTCCAATGTCAAACGGGCCGCCCGTGTGATCAACCGGTATGTGGATGTGGTGACGCTTCGGGAGGAGACATCCCGGGATGAGCTGGCGCGGATGGGGGTGACAGAGCCGGAGATTGTGGTGACAGCGGATCCTGCGCTTCTGCTGCGGCCGGCGCCTGACGCGCGGGTGGACGGCTGGTTTCTGCAGAATGGCCTGGATCCGGCGCAGGACTACGTGATGTTTGTGCTCCGCCCGTGGGAGGGGTACGCAGAAAAAGCGCCGGTCTTTGCGGCTGCAGCGGATGCGGTGCGCAGACGCCACGGCATGACGCCGCTGTTTCTGGCACTGGAACCAGGCCGGGATCTGACGGCATGCCGGATGGCTGCGGAACGGCTGGACGGGGCCTGCCCGGTGCTGTCCGTGCCCAATGACGGGGGCTTGATTGTCGGCATTATGGGACGGATGCGGGCCGTGGTGTCCATGCGGCTGCATGCGCTGATTTTTGCCGCTGCCGTCGGCACGCCGACGGTGGGGGCCGTCTACGACCCGAAGGTACAGGCGTTCATGGATTATTTGGGACAGAAGCGGTATATGCCTCTGTGCGAGGTCACGGAGCAGAGGCTTCTGTCGGCCGTGGAGGAGGCTCTGGCCGACGGAGAGGACAACGCTTCGTCCGTGGAACAGCTGCGGCGGCTGGCGGCGGAGAACGAAGCGGCGGCCCGCAGACTGCTGGAGGAGACAGACGAATGAAACAAATTGTGTGCCTTGCCACTTCACCGTGGTATCCCATTCCCACGCGCAAGCAGCAGGTTATGAGCCGGCTGCGGGATGCGGAAATTTTATATTTTGACCCTTCGGTGTCTGTGATTGCGCCGCTGAAGGACCGGAGTGCCGGCCCGAAGCTGAAGGCGTACCGGATGCCTGGGGAGAAGGTGCGGGAGCGCATTACGGTCTATGCGCTTCCGCCGGTCTGGCCGTTTTTCAACCGGTATCGCTGGATCAACCGCAGGAATCAGCGGCGGGTGGCGGAGTATGTGAAGTCCGCAATGGCGCGGCATGGCTTTGAAAAGCCGGTTCTGTGGACCTACTCGCCGGTCTGCGCCGACCTGGTGGACCGGATTCCGCACAGCGCGCTGGTTTATGACTGTGTGGACCGGCATTCGGCCTATGGCGGACTGATGGATCCGGCGCTGGTGGACCGGATGGAGCTGGAGCTTGCAGAGAAGAGCGATATGGTGTTCGCAACGGCTGAAAGCCTTTGCGCCCGGCTGCAGAAGGCGAATCCGCGGGCGCGGTTTATTCCCAACGGCGCAAATTTCGAGCTGTTTGTGCAGGCTGCGACGCCGCGGCCGGTACCGCAGGATCTGCAGGGACTGCAGGGGCCCGTCCTGGGGTTTGTCGGGGCGCTGCAGGCGTGCATTGAGTACGGCTATGTGGAGCTGGCCGCCAGGAAAAGGCCGGACTGGAACTTTGTATTCATCGGCCGGGAGACCCCGGGCGTGGATCTGTCGGCGCTGCGCACGCTGCCGAACGTCCGTTTTTTGGGCCTCAAGCCTCACGACCAGCTGCCGGATTATCTGGCGCAGTTTGACGTCTGCCTGAACCTGTTTGCCGCGGGCGATCTGAGCAAAGACGTCAGCCCTCTGAAATTTTATGAGTATCTGGCGACGGGAAAGCCGATCGTTTCCACGCCGCAGCCGGATCAGGTGCTGCAGTTTGCGCCGGTCATCCAGATTGCCCATACCGCGGAGGAATTTGTGGAAACCTGCGCCGCAGCGCTTGCGGACACTTCGCCGGAGAGGACTGCCGCGCGGATTGAGGCGGGACGGCAGAGCTCCTGGGATTCCCGTGTGGCGGAGATGGAGACGATCCTGCGGGAGAGGGGGATCCTGTGATGGAGATTCGGCTGATGGTGGAACAGGATGACCGCACTGCAGTCGGCGGCGTCTATGCAGCCAGCTGGAAGGAGGCGTACCGGGGAATCCTGCCGCAGAGCAGCTTGGACGCGCTGCGCGCAGAGCGCTGGAGCGGCTGCCTGGATCTGCCGGGACGGCACAATTTCCTGCTGCTGGACGGCGGGCAGATCGTGGGCGTTTCTGCGGTTTCTGCGGCCAGGGCGCAGGATATGGCGGGATGGGGCGAGGTGATTTCCCTGTATCTTTTGCCGGCGTATCAGGGGCGCGGGTATGGAAAAGCGCTTTTGACAGCGGCGCTGCAGCATCTGGGGAACCTTGGCTTCCGGCAGGCGTATCTTTGGGTACTGGAAGAAAACCGGCGTGCCAGGCGCTTCTACGAGGCGTTTGGATTCCGGGAAAGCGGAGTGGTTCAGGAGGAGTGCGTGGAGCACGTACGCCTGCAGGAACTGAGATATGTATGGGAAGGGGCGCGCGCACATGCGCTATGAATGCACGCTGCTCGCCGTATCGGATCTGGAGCGGTCCAGGCGGTTTTACCAGGAGGTCCTGGGAATGCAGGTGACCAGCGATTTCGGCGCCAACGTCACGCTGGACGGAAGGCTTTCCCTGCAGACGCTGGAGACGTGGAAGGAGTTCCTGCACAGCGACGCGGTTGTGTTTGGCCACCAGGCGGGGGAATTGTACTTTGAAGAGGAGGATATGGACGCTTTTTCAGAGCGTCTCCGGGCCTGTTCCGTCCCCCTGGTGCATCCGCTCCGGGAGCATCGCTGGGGGCAGCGGGTTGTCCGGTTTTATGACCCGGACCGCCATGTGATTGAGGTCGGCGAAAGTATGAAGTCCGTGGTGCGGCGCTTCCTGGCGTCCGGTTTGACCGAATCGGAGACGGCCGCGCGCATGGACGTACCGCTGTCCTATGTCCGGTCTTTCTGTGAAGGCTGAGGCGGCCCTGTGATGGGGGAAGGCGGTTTCTGCTGCGGTGAGTGAATTGTCAAACTAAATGCAACAGGAGTTGAGTTCGAAGACCCATAATTTCTGAGCAGAACGGAAGTTCAGAACTTTGCGGGGCCTGGCGTTGATC
>JAHZEF010000095.1:494-8810 GCA_019422005.1 Clostridiales bacterium | reverse complement strand
GATAATCAGAATTTTGATACCCGGCCACCGCAGTGCGCCGCCCACCGCCTTGGTCCGTACCGCCCAGCTCTTTCCGCCGCCCCGGGCGCCGCCGTAACAGGTATAAAGCTTCCTGGATGCAAAGAATTTCCGCTGCGGCTCTGAATTCGGGCGTCCCAGGTTTATCTCGGCGGCAGCCTCCGCATGGCGCCGCCGTTTTGCTGCGCTGCGCGTTTCATCCGGCGTCACGTAAACGCCTCGTCTGTGTCGGCGCCGTTTCCAAACAATACGTGAATCGTAGTGCCGGATCCGTCCTCCCACTTATCCGCATACGACCTCCCGTCCCACAGCCGCTGCTTGATCAGGAACATGGCCTTGGAACCGTTGCTGCCCGCCCAGGCCGGCGACGTTTCCAGATGCGCCCGCAGCCGCGTCGCAGCCGCCCGCATGGCCCGGCCGCATCGGCCGTCCTCGCCTGTAAGCCGCGCAGCCGACTCCATATCCAGCCCCAGCCTGGCCAAAAGGTCACTGGGGCCTCCCCTCCTGGTCGGATCACTCTCCAGCTCTGCAAAATACCGTTCGATCTCGGCCTCCAGCCGCCGTGCACCGTAGTTTGGTTTTCGAACTTCCGCCATTGTCATTCCTCCTTTCCTGTCTGCGGCGATGCCTTCTTTATCGGCACATCCCCATTCTAGCGCCGCCGTGCCGCCGTATTCCCAAACCAGTTTACCGTTGTATCCCCGCCGCTGCCGGAACCCGCCGGCTCCGGCCGTCTCTGCCCGGCTGCCCACACCCAAAAGAAAAACAATTGTATTCCCGGGTGCATAACCGCCGCATCGGATCATAGGTTTGATAACAAAGCCATCCGGCGATTCCATGGAAAGCGGGGAAACGTTTGTGGACACGTCCGACCAGTTTTATACCATGAAAGGTTATGAGCGGAACGAGGCCGGTGAAGGCCTGACGCCCGCTATGGAAGACTATCTGGAAATGATCTGCCGCTTGCTGCAGCGTTCCTCCGTCGTCCGCCTGGGGGAATTGGCGGAGCAGCTTCACGTCCGTCCTTCTTCCGCTTCCAAAATGATCCAGCAGCTGCGGCAGGCCGGTTATATCCAGGCCGGGCGTTATGACCGCATCCGTCCGACGGAACGCGGCTGCAGTCTCGGTGCGTATCTGCTCCGGCGGCATGAGGTCATCCGCCGGTTCCTGACGCTTTTGAATCCGGAGGGCGACGCGCTGGAGCAGGCAGAAAAGATCGAACATTTTCTGACGGTCGGCACGGTGGATTGCCTCTCCCAATTGACCGATGATCTCGAGCGCCTGCACTGGAGGCCGCATGGTTCCAAACTGTAGATCCCGCTCCGTCCGTCGGCATGGAAACAGGGCGTGCTGCAGAATTTTCATTCTGCGGCACGCCCTGTCAGTCCGTTATCAGTGTGATATTACAGCTTCCCGGCTTCCGTCTCCGGAACAAAATACCTTCCGATGTCAACCCGCTCCAGCCTCAGCAGCCGTATTTTTTTCTCAATGCCCCCTGCATAACCGGTGAGGCTGCCGTTCGACCCGACAACACGGTGGCAGGGAACAATCACGGAAATCCGGTTATGCCCCACCGCCCCGCCGACCGCCTGCGCGGCCTTGCCGCCGGCCTTCCCCTGCCCGGCCAGGCGCTTTGCAATCGCCCCGTATGTGGTCGTCTCCCCATACGGGATCTGCCGCAGGATCTCCCAGACCGCCCGTTGAAACGGCGTCCCGATCAGATGAAGCTCCGGCATAAAATCCGGCTCCTGCCCGCTGAAGTAGAGATCCAGCCATTGTTTGGTACGGTCAAACACCGGCAGCTCCACCCTTTGCGGGGCCGGCTCCAAATGCGCGGCATAGTATTTCTGCCCGGCAAACCAGAGCCCGGTCAGCCCCACATCGTCTGCCGCCAAAAGCAGTTCCCCCATTGGAGACGAATAACTGTTGATCCATTGCATCGCATTGCTGCCTCCTCTGTTTTCCCGGGAACCGCTTCCGTTCCCGCAGCTCTCCCTGTATGAAATTTCCGCGCCCGCAGCCGCGCCGCAGAACTCCTCTGTGTATGATATCATAAATTCCCGATCCGCAGCAGAAAAATCTTCTGCATACAAAATTTACTTTTATACTTCTTGTTTCGTATCAGCCAATTAAAACAGCTTTTTTCTGGCAATGCTTCCCCTTCTATCGGTATCTTCTATAGTTCTTAAATATCTGTATTCTCAGTAAATTGCATAAAATATTTGCCATATTTCGTTCCAGACACATCTTGACCCTGGTAAAAGTACCATTTAGAATGAATATAAAGTGTATGTATCATCTGTTCTGTTGGAAGGGTGGGGATTGCATGTCTCTGAAAAAAATCTTAATCGGCTCTCTGATCATGCTGACTCTATCTGTAAATGCAGCTGCATACCAGGTGTCCAACCTGGACACCGATCTGATGAGCCCTTATTATGGTATGAATGTGGATTCAGATGCGCAGGCCCATATGCTTCATGAGTTAGGTCTGTTCCGTGGTACCGACAGGGGCTATGAATTGGAACGTTCCATGAACCGCTGTGAAGCTGCGGCTATGTTGGTTAGGCTGCTCGGACAAGAAGCCTCTGCGTTGGAGGGGACGCATCGCCATCCCTTTGACGACGTACCAGCTTGGGCCGATCCATATGTGGCTTGGCTGTGGGAGAACGGTTTGACGCGCGGAGTGAGTCCCGCTACTTATGGCGCGCATCAGGCTGTTACCTGTAAACAGTATCTGCTTTTCATCTCCCGCGTGCTACAGGGCCCAAATACTGCCGACGATTGGTGGCAACTCGGTACCGGTCGTGATTTGCAGGCTCTGCAACAGTCTTTGGATCAACGTGGATTTACCCGCGGTGACGCCGTCTCCTTATCTGCCTTGGCCTTAACATGCAATACACAGGAGGGTATCACTCTGGCAGCACGATTAATCTCAGAAGGAACCGTGTCAAAAAAAGCATTTCAGACTTCCTCTTTTCCCATCTACGGCTCCACATATTTTGTAACCGAGGAGGGAGTGCCTGTCCGTCGAACTGCGGGTGTTGAATTTTCCTGTCCCGCCTCCGGATTAACCCTGATTCAAGATGCTGCCTTCAGCCCACGACCTTATTTCTTCGCAGTACAGCCAGTGAGAGATGCGTTGCAGGTGTATATCATTGACTGTGAATCCATGACAACTCTAAACCAAATAACCTATCCTGTCAGTTGCAGTGATGTCAGTCTGTCTTATACCATGCAAAGCCACGGTAATCGTGATTATTTTCTGGAGCACAGCAAAAGCGAAAATGGGATGAAAACAGTCGATGCCCTGCTCAGTTGGGACGGCAACCGATTCACCAGGCTCCTGTCTGCGGATCAGCTGCAGCATGCCTCTGAAAGTGCAGATTTCATTGAATTTAATGCCGATGGAGAAACACTTCTGGTGAGTACTTCAAATCGTACCGGAGATACATGGGGAAATCAAAGCTGGATTCTCCAAAACGATTCAGCTATAAAAATACCCGTGTTGGATAACTCTGAAGTGTTGGATTTAAAAAATGACATTGTGGTTGCACAACGAATCGGTTCCGGTAAAACTGATATCTTCCAGGCAACACTGTCCAGCAATGAAGTACTTGCGTGTTTTACCGCGAAGTGGAACGAATTTAGCAACGCCATTGATTTTGAAACAGGCAATCCGGTACTAATCCGTCGCTCTATTTCAAAAGATAGGGATGCAGTTGGCTATTGGGGATCTGCCGGTTTGTATCAGGTGAAAAACGGATCACTTGTTCGTACTTTAGACCTCCCTATTGACCAGATTCTTTCAGTACCCGGTGGCGGCTGCTATCTGCTATCCCATACCCCAAATTTTAAAGCACAGCACGCCTCTGCTGGTATGGATTTATCAACAGCGGGTAATGAGATTTTCCATCTCGCTTCCGACGGAACTCTAACAACGGCATTATCTGCACAGTGCGGCCACGATATAATCATTACCAATTTGGACGGCTTTACAGAGGATGGCTTTTTACAATTCAGCTATCAGAAACAGGTTTACCAACAAATTGATTCTACTTCTTATATTTTGGAGCATGAGGGAATATCTCCCTCGATTCGTGTAGTACAAGCGTCTGTCGCATATCCTGAAGTACATGCAGCACTGGATGAGATACCAGCATACTTGGAACAAATCGCAGCCACAGAGCAACAGCGACTTAATCAATTGGGAATCGGTATTATATAACAATTCCCCGTCTTGTAATTCAGCACAAGACGGGGAATTGTTATTTTATTCAGTGAATGCAAACATGCCTCATGGTTTTATATTTTATTCCAGATTAAGTAAATAAATTAATAACGTTCGCCACAGCAAAGCAGGCGGCCATACCTGCAGCGGTGGGAAGCGCCAGAGCCAGCGCCGTCCATTTCCAGCTGCCGGTCTCTTTGCGGATGGTAATCAGCGTCGTGGAGCAGGGCCAGTGCATCAGTGAGAACAGCAGGAAGCAGACTGCGGTCACCCACGTCCAGCCGTTCGCCGTCAGCAGCGCTTTCATTTCCGCCAGGCTTCCCAGCTCCAGAATGCTCCCCTGCGCCAGATACGCCATAATCATGATCGGCACCACGATCTCATTGGCCGGCAGGCCCAGAATAAACGCCATCAGAATGACGCCGTCCAGCCCCAGCAGCCTGGCAAAGGGATCCAAACATGCAGCGCACCGGCTGAGCAGCGTCACATCCCCCACGGTGATATTCGCCATCAGCCAGATCAGGAGGCCCGCAGGCGCTGCAACCGCTGCCGCCCGTCCCAGCACAAAAAGCGTGCGGTCAAAAATGGATCGGACAATCACGCGCCCTACCTGCGGCCGGCGGTATGGCGGAAGTTCCAGCGTGAAGGAGGAAGGAACCCCCTTGAGCGCAGTGGCCGACAGCAGTTTGGTCATAGCAAAAGTCATGCCGATTCCCAGTACAATGACGCCTGTCAGCAGCAGCGCCGACCACAGGCTGGACAGCGCACCGCCGGACACTCCCACGAAAAACATGGTTAATACGGCAATCAAGGTTGGAAATCGCCCGTTACACGGTACAAAGCTGTTGGTCAGGATTGCCAGCAGCCGCTCACGCGGTGAATCGATAATGCGGCAGCCCACAACGCCCGCCGCATTGCATCCAAAGCCCATACACATGGTCAGCGCTTGCTTCCCGCAGGCGCTGCAGCGCTTGAACGGCCGGTCCAGATTATATGCGACGCGCGGAAGATAGCCCGCATCCTCCAGCAGCGTAAACAGGGGGAAAAAGATCGCCATCGGCGGCAGCATGACCGAAACGACCCAGGCCAGCACCCGGTATACGCCCAACACCAGCGCACCGTGCAGCCAATCCGGCGCATGCAGTGCCTGAAACAGTTCCGTCAGGCGATCCTGGATCCAGAACAAACCGTCTGCCAGCAGCGCTGACGGAACATTCGCTCCGGTAATTGTCAGCCAGAAGACCAGTGCCAGCAGTGCAATCATCACCGGATACCCGGTCCAGCGGCTCGTCAGGATCCGATCCAGCCTGCGGTCGGCTGCCGCATATCCGCCGGCGCTGCGGCTGACCACATCCCGGCAGATTGCCTGCGCCGTCAGTACCAGGCTGGACACCACATCGTCCTTCAGGCGCTCAGCGTCCAGGCCGGCCGCTGCCAGAACCTCCCGCGCGGCGCGCAGCGCTTCGGTAATCGCCGGATCTTCCAGCAGATCCATTCCCAGAAACGCCTGCGCCTCGCGCAGCAGCGCGGGATCACAGTCCAGCAGCTGCAGGCTCATCCACCGTGCGTCCAGTTTCCCCTGAAGCCGTTCCGATACCGCCGGTTCCAGCAGTGCCGCCGCCCTTTCCACAGCGGGGCCGTATTGTACCCGCAGCGGTTCTCCGGTTTCTTCGCCGTCGACCAGTCTGTCCAGCGCCTGAAGCAGGTTCTGCAGGCTTCTTTTTTTCCGCGCCACCGTCCCGATAACCGGTACGCCCAGGCGCAGGGCCAGCCCCTCCAAATCAATATGGATCTGCTTCCGCTCCGCCTCATCCAGCAGGTTCACGCACACCAGCACCGGCCGGCCGGTCTCGATGGTCTGCAGAACCAGGTTCAGATTTCGCTCCAGGCAGGTGGCGTCGCAGACCACCGCCACCGCATCCGCTTCGCCGAAGCAGATAAAATTCCGCGCCACTTCCTCCTCCGCCGAATGCGCCATCAGCGAATAAGTACCCGGTATGTCCACCAGCACGTACCCATGCCGCTCTGAACGGCAGCAGCCCTGGGCATTGGTCACCGTTTTTCCCGGCCAATTGCCCGTATGCTGATTCATGTTGGTCAACCCGTTGAATACCGTGCTCTTTCCCACGTTCGGATTGCCGGCCAGCGCCACCACGCGGTCTTCCGCGCTTTTTCTTCGGATCTCCAGCCCGGCGTCCGCCGCCCGTGCGCCTACAGAACTGTTCGTAAGCCCCATGCCGCACCCCCGTCAAGCGCCGATCAGGATATCTGCACAGTCTTCCGATCGGATGGCAATTACCGCCCCCCGGATCAGGAACGCCGACGGATCGCCGCCGGGGCTGCGTCCCAGGCATTCAACCTCTGTATTTTCAATCAGGCCGATATCCAGAAAGCGCCGGCGCATGCTTCCTTCTGCACGCAGCTCCCTGACAATGGCTTTCTCTCCCGGCTTTATATCATTGAGACAATGGTTCAGGCTCATATCATGCTCTCCATTTCAAAGGGATTTCGTTTCAGGAAACTTTCTTTCCTGATGCATTCTATTCGCCGTGAACAGATTGGTTCCCATCCCTGCCGCGAAACGCCGCGAAAACAATCGAAGCGGCAGGAGCCGGCCCGGAAAATCCGGGCCGGCTCCTGCCGTTTCTGGAAATTCAGATGTACTGATCGGCCGCCAGATTCCCAAAAGCATACAGGCAGACCGCCTTTTTGACAAAGCTCTCTGTAAAGCCGAAGTATTCCGCCAGCTGCCAATACTCGGTCATGCCGCTGTTGACCGCAGCAAACAGCGCCTCCCGGGTAATATAGCGCCGGATCGCATATTTCTCCGCAACCAGTTCATGCTTCCGCCGTTCCTCCGCGCTGGAGTGTACATTATAATAGGTACCCGTGCATCCGTGCGCCAGTTCATGTGCGGCAGCCGTGGATTCTTCGGCCGTAGTCGGCAGCTTGCTGGTATCAATCCCGATATGCCCCGGCAGCGACAGGGACGCCTGCTCTTCAAATGTCATAAAATGCACCTGTATGCCATCTTCCTCTGCTTCCCGGTAAATTTCCCAGGGCAGGATCATCGGCTAATCCCCCTTTTGCTTGATAAATTTAGCGAAATTCAAAACATCGCGTTTTTGTGCGTCTGTCATATCGCGTACTTCGCCGAACAGTGCAAAATCGATCCCATCCAGCTGCCGGTCCAGTCCGTCGGCCGATTCCGCATCTTTTGATTTCTCCACCCCTGTCAGCAAATAATCCGTTGTAACGCCGAAAAAGTCGGCGATCTTCAGCAGCAGATCCTGCTTCGGCGCCTTTCCGGAATTCTTCCAGACCGTAATACTGGCCCGGTTGAATCCGATCTTTGCCGCCGCCCCGCTGGGGGTCATCCCCCGCTTCTTACACAGTTCCCGATAAATGTCATAAAACATAAACTTCACGTCCTTCTTTGGATTCCCTGCATGAAGTTTATAAATATCAACTCCCCTCTTGACAAGTTTATGATTATAAGCTATACTGAGGGCATGTAGTTGATATCCATAAACATCCGTTTTCATTTTTCCCAACTTCACCGGAGGGTATTCAAATTTGAAACGGTTCCAGTTGAATCATAACACAACCGTTGAAGGATATCAACTTTTTTCAGACGGAGGCGAGGGCGGATGCCTGTACAGCGCCCGGCAGACGTGGTGATCCGGCTGTATCTGCACGGCATCAGCCGGAAGGAACTGACCCGGCTGGCTCGGTATACCGCTTCGCAGCCGCCGTGGTACCGGCCGGAAGCGAATCCCGTTTTCGCGCTGTATTGGTTTCTCCCTCAGCTTCATAACAATAGGATACCGAATCAGCTGTCCAATATTTGGTACTCTGAAACGCATCCGGCAAAAGTTCATTGTTTTTTGACAGAGAAAGGAGATCCGTATGCCTCGTTATACCAAAACGCAGCGAATCAAGCACCAGCTGGACAAGCTGGGCTATACCCATCAGGAATTGGCCGACGCCATCGGCTACTCGCGCCCTTATGTCACCGCTGTGCTGAACGGCCGGATCAAAGAGGCCGGTGCCCGGATGCAGCAGAAGAA
>JAHZEF010000095.1:0-484 GCA_019422005.1 Clostridiales bacterium | reverse complement strand
GTATGGAAGCCGTGGAATTGCAGCTGAAGCAGTGGTGGGAAGAAGCGCGCAGTGCGCACTCCGCATGCTAGCGCGTTTCCCGGAACCGCCTCTGGCGCCGCCGGAGCCTGTCCGGCGCGGCTGGTGCGCCTGGTGCGGCGGTGAAATTTACGCCGGCAGCCGCGTTTATACCGGCGAGGGCGGAACCATCCATCCGGACTGCGCACTTCCTCTGCTGTTGGAGCGTTTGGGTGCAGAATATCTTGCCGCTCTGTGCGGCTATAGGGAGGAAATTGCATGAAAAACCACAACTTTACCGCCCGTTATCTCGTCACAATCCGGCAGAACGGCCGGATTGTCGCCCGCGGAACGGCAGAGCAGTGCGCCCGGGCGCTCGGTATCGCCTGCAGCTCCTTTCAGGCCATTGCAAGCCGTGCCCGGCACGGCCGTTCCCCCTATCGGGTTGATCGGTCGGAGGACGTGCAGTGGCGGAGCGAAGCCGCCG
>JAHZEF010000094.1:1556-9042 GCA_019422005.1 Clostridiales bacterium | reverse complement strand
TCCCGGTACGGAGGAGCAGGTCCTGACGCAGATCGAGCATGAGCAGGTCTCTGCCGCCATGGCGCTCCTCGATCCGGAATACCGGGAGGCGCTGACGCTGCGCGTGATTCACGGGCTGAGTTATCAGGAAATCTCCGATATTCTGGAAATTAAGGAAGGGAGTGTAAAGTCCCGCATTGCGCGGGCCCGCGAAAAAATGCGTTCCCTCATGCAAAAAGGCGGGAACAAAACCGGCGCCGCTTCGTCAAAACAATCAGAAAGGGGGACGGATGCGCAATGAATTGTGAAGATGCGCTGTGCCTGATTTCCGGCCATATTGACGGACAGAACACAGCGGAAGAAGAAGCGCTGCTTCAGGCGCATCTGGAAAACTGCGCCTCATGCCGCGAAATCCTGCAGGCCTATCAGGCTGTGGATCAGGGCGTTGCGGCGCTGGAGGAAGAACCCCCGCAGGGACTGGCGGAAGCAGTGATGGAACAGATCCTGCAGCACCCTTCCCAGCGCTCCCACCGGCGTCGGCTTTTCCTTGGAAGCGGCACGGCTGTTGCGGCCGTTGCAGCTGTCCTGGCGCTTCTGCTTTTCACCGGCAGGCTTCCGAATTTGAACCAAGGCCGCGCCTCCACGGTCCATCCGGCGGACGATGCGGCAGCCGGACTGCAGACCGAGGGGATTCAGGAAGCTTCCCCGGAGGCGGACGCCTCCGACGCCGTGCCCAAAGCCTCCCGCGCTCAGGCACAGCCGGAAGACGCTGCCGCCGCCCCCTCCTCCGGCGAGGCTGCCGGCGGCTCTGCTCCGGCAAACAGCGGCACCGTGCAGGATGGCGCAGCCGTTTCCCCCATGATGGTTACCGCTTCCCCGGAGAAGGCGGACAGTACGCTGCGGCTGGAAGTGACGGATAATCCGGACGCCCCTGCGGCCGACACCATCTCTGAATTGGCGGGAATGCCGGCTGAGGACGCGGAGTCCGGCCGTTCCGTGCAGTATTGGACCGACGTGCAGACCGCCCGCAAAATCGCGGACAGCTACAGCGCCCTCTATCTCATCGCCGTGCCCGATGCGCTGGAGGAAGCCGAGGATACTGCTCCGTGCGCCATTCTGGTTCTGGAACCCTGAAAAAATTTCAAAGCATAAACAGGCTTCTTTTTCGCAGACTACCCGTGAGGTGAGCGTGTTGAAAAAGAAGCTTGTGCTGTATCTTCTCTGTCTCTCCCTGCTGTCCTGCCCGGTGCAGGCGGAGGAGGACTACATCAAATGGGTGGATTTTGACGTCGGATACGCTGCGCTGCAGCACGCCCTGGATCTGGATATTGCCTCCCGTGATTCAGAGCGCCCCGTCAGCTGGATCGATCTGCTGGCCCTGGCCGCGGTCTGGACCGGCAGCGGCCGCTTTTCACCTGCCGCCGTGGACCGCGCGGCCAAATCCCTGACCGGCGACCGCTCCCTTCAGGAGCAGCTGGGCGCGCAATACAAGTACTTCGAATATTATCAGGAGGCCTATGGCGCCGTCCTGGGCGGCCTCGTCGGCACCTACGCCATTGCAACAACCGATGAAAGCGGCGAAACGGCCTGGAAACCTGCGTATGGACTCAAAGCGTTTTCTCCCATCGCCGCCGGCTACTGGTACAGCCACTACGAGGATTTCGGCGCCAGCCGCGGCTATGGTTTTGCCCGCAAGCATCTGGGAAACGATCTGATGGGCAGCCTGGGAACGCCGATTGTGGCGGTGGAATCCGGCACCGTGGAAGCCCTGGGCTGGAATCAGTACGGCGGCTGGCGCATCGGGATTCGCTCTGACGATACCAGGCGATATTACTATTATGCACATCTGCAGAAGGACCATCCCTTCGCGGAAGGGCTCGCCGAGGGCGACCGCGTACAGGCGGGCGACGTCATCGGTTTCATGGGCCGTACCGGCTATTCCACCCGTGAAAATGTCAACAACATCGATGCTGTGCACCTTCATTTCGGCCTTCAGTTGATTTTTGACGAAAGCCAGAAGGAATGCAACAGTGAAATCTGGGTAGACGTTTACGATCTGGTCTGTCTGCTGGATCAGCACCGAAGCTCCGTTCAGAAAGACCCGGAAACCGGCCGCTGGAAACGGCTCTACCCTTACCGCGACCTGGATACGGCACAGCCCCGGCTTTGACAGGCGGCGGATTCTGTGCTATGATCGCGGCAAAGCAACAAAAAGGAGACGGCCTATGGAATCCAATTGGGAACTGCAGGAAGCGATTTCGTATTATCGCACGCAGGGCGCTCCGGCCGCCCAGGAAGCGCTGGTGGCGCTGCTGCGGGAAGTGCAGTCGGAAAACGGCGGCGTACTCCCCGATGCGGCTCTCTCGGAAATCGCAGCTGCCTACGGCCTGCGGGAGACCTTTCTTTCCGCCATTGTCCGGCGATACCCCTCCCTGCGTCCCCAGCAGGCGCCACACCGGCTGGAGCTGTGCGGCGGCGCCAACTGCGCCCGCCAGTCTTCAGCGGCGCTCCGGTCCGCCGTGGAGGCGGCCTATGGCGTCAAGAACGGCGGAATCAGCGCCGCCGGCGGTTTTTCCTTCCGGGTGACGGGCTGCATGAAAAACTGCGGCAAAGGCCCCAGCCTCAAATGGGACGGCCGGCTCTTTGCAAAGGCCACGCCGGAATTGCTGCACCGCCTCGTTTCCGGCGCGTCTGTGCAGGATTCCTCCCATCCGCAGCCTGCCTTCCCCTCCGTCAGAGACGGTTCAGCAGAAAAAACCTGATCCCGGCTGCAGAACATCTGCAGCCGGGATCAAAATTTTATTCCTTCAGATAGGACAGTTCCATCTTTGCCTGCGCCCGGAGAAATTCCCAATTCAGCACCCCGTCCGCCGGATCCTCCCCGTCCCCGTCACAGGGCAGCGTGCATACAAAGCAGTTGCCCTTCTCTGTCCGCTCCTCCGCCGCCACAGTTCCGCCGCGCAGCTCTGTCAGCACCCTGACCACATACATTCCCAGGTTTCCGCCGTAGCGGCTGTTGGCCATGGAGGACTGCGTTCTTGCCCGGCCCAGCATCTGTGCCAGCGTCTCCGGCGCAACCGGTTCGCCCTGATCCTCTACCGCAAGCTCCGCCTGTCCGCCGCGCAGCCGTGCCGAAACGGAAATCCTTCCGCCCCGAGGCATGCGCTGTACCGCGCCGGCAAGCAGATTGAACAAAATGCGCGTCAGGTATTCCGCATCCAGAAACACCCATGCCGGCCCGTTCTGTACGGAATCCAGCCGGAGCTCAGCGCCGTACGGCTCCAGATATGGGCGCGCAATCTGTACGGCCTGCCTGAGATACTCCGTCAGATCATAACGTCTCCTGCAAAACTGCAGCATACCCAGTTCCGCGCGGCCCAGATCCACCAGGTTGGTAATCAGGCGCAGCAGCCTGTAGCTGCTGGCGTCGGCATAGTCCAGGAATCTGGCATAGTCCTTTGCAAAGCCGTCCGCATTTTCCATCTGCAGCTTGGTGCGCAGCAGGTTCAGTGAGGAGATGATGACATTCAGCGGCGTTTTGAAAGAATGCGACATATCGGCAACCAGTTCGTTGGCCGCCCGCTCAATCTGTTCCGTTTTTTCCTCATGCTCCGCCGCAGCACTGTCCCTTTGCCGCGTCACATCCCGCGCAATCATCAGAATTCCCCGGTTCTGCATCCGTTTGAGATTACAGGCCAGCTGCAGTGTCCGGCCGCCGGACGCCACGCGGCAATACAGGTCACGGACCGCGGCACCCGGCGCCAGCCCGCGTACCGCGCACAGCGCATAGACCCGGTCGTCCGGGTGAATCAGATCCGCCAGAGCGGTCCCCACCAGCGTCTGCGGCGTCACGCCCAGGCTCTCTGCAAACGCCGTATTGATCTGGCAGATGCGGCCCTCCGCGTCAATGATGGCGATGTCGTCCACGCTCTCTGAAAAAACGGCTTCATAATCCGCCTGTAAATGATTCTGCCGCTCCAGCCGCTCTTTCATCTGCTGATACTGCAGCGTGCTGTTGAGCTGATTGGAAAGATATCCGCAGATGGTCTGGCAAAACGCCTCTTCCTCCGGCAGCAGCTCCCCCGGACGCCGGATTGCCAGAGACAGCGCCCCGATCGTGGCGCCGTCATGCCGGATCGGCAGCGCAATCACGCTTTTCCTTCCCAGCGTCTGCAGCACCTCCCGTCCCAGGGCTCCCGGGTACGCCTCCACCGACCACACCTGCCGGTGGCCGGTTATCGCCGCCTGATATCCCCCAAAATCCTCAATGCGCTGGAAGGAGAAGGCCTGCATATATTCCATGTCGTGCGGAGCAATCCGCGCCACCCGCTCCCCCTGCCTGGCAAATACGCCGATCATCAGCGCATCCAGACGCATCCGGAGCACACGCTCCACACTGGCCGCAATCGCCTGCAGATCTGTCGTATCCGTTGTTTCCGCCAGATAGGCCGTAATCGCCGCCAGATCGTCATGCCGTTCCGCAAGCCGCAGCTCCTCCCGCTTGACCTGCGTGATGTCCCGCACCGACCCTACCAGATACGTCCCCAGATTTGCCCGGTAAAGGCGGCCGTCCTGCTCCACCCAGCGGATCTCGTCATCCGCCAGAATGCGGTGCACCGCATGAAACGGCGCCCCCTGCGCCAAACGGTCAAACGCCTGCCGCACAATGTCCTTGTCCCCCGGATGCACGCGATCAAACAGCATCCGCGGGGCAAGCTCCACCGTCTGCGGCAGGCGATAAATATTACGGACATGCCGGGAGCCCCAATACGTCGTTTGACCGCAAAAGTAAACCCAGTTCCCTGCATTTCCAACGCTCTGAAATTGGGAATACAGCTGTTCGGCGCTGATTCCCAGCAGCGCCGCCATCTCGCTCAGCCTCTCCATCATTGTTTCCTTTCACAGTGCCTGTGCAGAAAGACGGACTTTGACGGCATTCAGAAAGCGGCCGTTGGACGGAGGGGCCAACGCGGTGTCTCCCAGGCCGGGCAATTGGTTCATGCGGTCCCGTCCCTGTTCCCAAAGCCGCCGGATAATCTGCCGGATTGCGCTCTCCACGCAGCCGGACGTCGTCTCATACTCTTTTGCCACACCGGCATATACATCTTTCACCAGAGAGAGGGGCCTGTCTCCGCGCATCATAATGGACAATGCGGAAATGCAGTACTGATAGCCCAACATATGCGTCGGCATATCCAGCTCCGTCAGCGCGCGGATCACCGCATCCGCCGGTTCCTCGGCCGCATCCGACTGCTGCGGCAGCGTCTCCTGCTCCGCCACCAGCCGGACCCTCGCGCACAGTGCATCCAGGTCATATGGCTTGATCATGTAATAGTCGGCGCCCATGGACAGCGCCGCGCCGGTAATTTTCTCCTGCCCCAGGGCCGACGTGACAATCACCCGCGGACGGCGCGGCAGCTCTGTTCTTTCCAGCCGCTCCAAAACCGAAATCCCATCCACTTTCGGCATGATTAAATCCAACAATACCACATCCGGCTGCGTCTGCGCAATGCGGAACAGCGCTTCCTCTCCATCTTTGGCCAGTCCGCACACCTCAATACCCGGCGTCAGGCCGAAATAATCTGCTAAAATATCGCAAAGCTCTGCATTGTCATCCGCAATCAACAGCCGGATTACCGGCTCTTTCATTCAAACTCCCTCGCTTCATGCTCAACATCGCCCAGGCGTCGGCGATCACATCCGGACACTGGGAATAGGGCACCGCATTCTCAAACAGATATGTCAGAAGAGCCTCTGCATTTGCCCGGTCGCCGGCGAAGGCGGCATTTCCCACCTGTTTCGCCCTGCCGGGAGCCTGTTCCAAAAAACAAAGCCGGAACTGCCCGGCTTTCTCCTCTTTCAGGCTGTACTCCATGGTCCGTGGCGCTTGCAGGCCCTGCAGCGCTGAGAAACTGCGCCGGAGCGACATCGTCTGCTGCATATTTTTTCCTCACTCTCTTGATACATTTGCTGGGGGTCGGTTCACTGTACCTTTAGAATACCTGAGGAAAAGGAAAAAATCAAAATAGGAAAATCGGCTTTTTTCGAGACGTCTTTCGGTGTTGAGCCATAATGGTCTTATGATATCATATTTCGCGGAAAAAACAACCGTCTTTCCCGCCGTTCGCCGCCGTATCCCCGGCGGGAACCATTTGGAGGGTTCCAACATAAGATGGTAAGGGCCAGAGTGTCCCCATCTGATCAGGAGGAGCGTATTGCATGGATATGAAGTCAAACGCATCTTGGAAACTTCCCGCCGAATTCATTGTCGAGAGCGGGAACGCCACGCAGATCCAGTTAACCTGGATACCTGTTCCCGGCGCGGCCGGATATCACATTTACCGTTCACTTTCGGAAGGTGCGCCCTTTGTGCAGGCCGCCGCTGTCATCGAACCGTCGTTTACAGACGTGGGCCTGCAGCCCGGAACAACCTATCATTACCGGGTCCTGCCGGTGCAGCAGCCTTCCCTTTCCACCTTTGCCGCTGTGGGGCCGCGCGCCATTCTTCCGGCTCCGACCAATCTGCAGGCATCTGCAGCCGGCCCAACCAGCATCTCGCTGACCTGGGATGCCGTCGGCTCCGCCACCGGTTACCGGATCTTCCGCAGCGACAGCTCCGGCGGTACTTTTTCCCAGATCGCCGAAGAGACCCAGACCAACTATACAGACACCGGCCTCTCTCCAAACACCACGTACTATTATAAAGTTGCCGCCATGGACAGTTCCGACGAAGGCACACAGTCTGCCGCATCCTCTGCAACCACGCAGCCGTCCGCCTCTTTGGCGGCCCCGGCCAATCCCAGCGCCCAGGCTGTCGGGCAGACGGAGATCAACCTGACCTGGGACACGGTTTCCGGCGCCACCGGCTATGCCGTCTACCGCGGCACCAGCGCCGGCGGGCCATATACGAAGATCGCCACGCCGACGCAGAATTCCTACTCCGACACCGGCCTGACCCCCGGCACCACCTATTACTACCAGGTGGCCGCCACGGACAGCTCCGGCGAGGGCACCAGAACCGCAGAGTTCAGCGCCGCGACTGCGGCCCAGCTGCCCGCCCCGGGCAATGTCACGGCGCAGGCGCAGGGGCCCAACAGCATCCAGCTGACCTGGGACGCCGTCGGCTCCGCCACCGGCTACCGGATCTTCCGCAGCGACAGCTCCAGCGGGCCGTTCTCTGAAATCGGAACCGAAACCGGCACTTCCTATACCGACACCGGCCTGACGCCCAGCACCACCTACTATTATCAGGTGGCCGCCTACGACGCCTCCGGCGACGGCGTCCGCTCCGCCAACGCCAGCGCCACCACACAGGCCGCGCCCCTGCCGGCCCCAACCAACCCCAGCGCCCAGGCTGCCGGGCAGACGGAGATCAACCTGACCTGGGACACGGTTCCCGGCGCCACCGGCTATGCCGTCTATCGCGGCACCAGCTCCGGCGGGCCATATACAAAGATCGCCACGCCGACGCAGAATTCCTACTCCGACACCGGCCTGACCCCCGGCA
>JAHZEF010000094.1:0-1456 GCA_019422005.1 Clostridiales bacterium | reverse complement strand
GCGTCCGCTCCGCCAACGCCAGCGCCACCACACAGGCCGCGCCCCTGCCGGCCCCGGCCAACCCCAGCGCCCAGGCCGCCAGCCAAACCGAAATCACGCTGACCTGGGATGCAGTCCCGGGCGCATCCAGCTATACCGTATATCGATCCTCCAGCGCATCCGGCCCCTTTACGCAGCTGGCCACGCCTGCCCAAAATTCCTATACCGATTCCGGGCTGACGCCAAATACGCCCTATTTTTATAAAGTATCTGCCACCGGCGCCGGCGGCGAGGGCGCGCAAAGCGCCGTATTCAGCGCCGTCACTCTGGCTGCGCCAACCAATGCGGAAGCGCAGCCGGCCGGTACTGACGCCATCGGGCTGACCTGGAATGCAGTCCCCGGCGCCACCGGTTATGCACTGTTCCGCAGTACCCGCGCAGGTGGCCCCTTCACGCAGGTCGCATCTCCCACCACCAATTCCTACACTGACAGCGGGCTGACGTCGGGAACCACGTATTACTACCAGATTGCAGCCACAGACGCCTCCGGCCAGGGGGTCAGGACTGCGGAACTCAGTGCCTCCACGCAGCCTGCCGCTGCGTTGGCTGCCCCGGCGAATCCCAGCGCCCAGTCGGCCGGTTCCGATTCGATTTCCCTGACCTGGGACGCCGTGCCGGGCGCTTCCAGCTATGCAGTTTATCGCAGCACCTCTGCTTCAGGCCCCTTTGCCCAGGTGGCATCCCCTGCGCAGACCTCCTACACGGATACCGGCCTGTCTCCGGATACCACCTATTACTACCGCATTGCCGCCGCAGACGCCAGCGGCCAGGGCACACAGACCGCAACCATCAGCGCTTCCACACAGCCTGCGCCGCTGCCCGCCCCCGCGAACGTCACGGCGCAGGCGCAGGACTCCGGCAGCATCCGGGTCTCCTGGAACGCGGTAACCGGCGCCACGGGTTATCGGATTTTCCGTGCCGCAGACGCCGCGGGGCCCTTTACAGAGGTTGCCGTTTCCTCCGGCACAGACTATACGGATTCCGGCCTGACGCCCGGAACCACCTATTATTATCAGGTCGCCGCATTCGACGCTTCCGGTGACGGCACGCGCTCCGGCACTGTCAGCGCTGCCACGCCCGCCGCCCCGCTGCCGGCGCCCACAAATTTGTTCGCCGCGCCGCTGAATTCCAGCAGCATCCGCCTCACCTGGACGCCTGTCGCCGGAGCCACAGGCTATTACCTGTACCGCAGCCTGAGCCCGGACAGCGGATTCCAGCAGATCGCAGCCGTTTCCGACCGCTTTTATACGGACAGCGGCTTATCTCCATCCACCACGTATTATTACCGCGCCGCAGCGTACGACGCTTCCGGAACCGGGGCGCTCTCCGACACGGCTTCCGCAACAACCATGTCCGCCCCGCTGCCGGCCCCCGCTTCCCTGAACGCCACGGCCGTCGGCCCGGCCTCCATCCAGCT
>JAHZEF010000093.1:552-9046 GCA_019422005.1 Clostridiales bacterium | reverse complement strand
ATCCGGAATGGTCAGCTCCCGCTCCTCATTCTCATCGTCCGCGTAGTGCAGGGGTATGACCTTCTGCTTCTTCTGCCTCCGCAGGAAATCGATGCAGACGTTGCTGGCCAGCCGGTAAAGCCAGGTGGAAAAGGCGGAGTCGAACCGGTAGGAGGCAAGGCCGCGCCAGGCTTTCAGGAAGGATTCCTGGGAAAGGTCCAGCGCGTCGTCCGGGTTACCGGTCATGCGAAGGGCCAGGTTATAAACCTGCTTCTGATAGGCGAGCACGAGTTCTTCGAAGGCGTGCGGATCTCCGCCGGCGGCCCGCTGAATCAGCTCCAGTTCCTCTTGCACAGGTTTCACCTCAAATCTCTCTGTACGCCCCTGGCGATGGCGTAAATATCGTTCATGCAGGCAATCTGCGAAATCTTTTCCTTGTAATAGCCGCTGTACGCCACGCCGCGCAGATACCAGGCGAAGTGCTTGCGGGCCTCCAGGCAGGCAATCCGCTCTCCCTTGTCGTCCCGCGCCAGTTCAAATTGCCGCACCGCCGTCTCAACCCGGGCAGCCAGGGGCGGACGGGCGGGAACGGGGAAGCCGTCCAGCGCGGCGCGGGCCTGCTGAAACAGCCAGGGATTGCCGAACGCCGCACGTCCGATCATCAGCAGGCCGGCGCCGGTACGGTTCCGGCATCGGACGGCGGCCTCTGCGGAATCAATATCGCCGTTGGCAGCCACCGGGATGGAGACGGCGGAGCGTACGCCGGCAATGATGTCCCAATCGGCGGTGCCGGAGTACAGCATGGTGCGGGTGCGGCCGTGGATGGCAACGGCGGCTGCGCCGGCCTGCTCCACAGCCTGCGCAAATTCCACCGCGTTTACAGAGCCTTTGTCCCATCCCTTCCGGGTTTTTACGGTGACAGGCACCGGAACTGCCTGCACCACGGCGGATACAATGCAGGCGGCCAGATCCGGATCCTTCATCAGGGCGCTTCCGTCTCCATTGTTGACAATTTTGGGAACCGGGCACCCCATGTTGAGGTCGATGAAGTCAAACGCGCCGCGCTGCAGGGCCAGGCGGGCGGCCTGGGCCATAATCTCCGGATCGTTGCCGAAGATCTGTGCGCCGCACAGCCCGCTGCCCGGCGTACGCTTCAAAAGGCCCACGCTTTTCTGATCCTGATAGACCAGCGCCCGGGAGGAAACCATTTCCGTCACGGTGATATCGGCGCCGAGTTCTGCGCAGACAGTGCGGAACGCCAGGTCTGTCACACCGGCCATGGGGGCCAGAATCAACGGAACGCGGGGAAGAGAAGATGGCTGCTGCACAGGCGGCCCTCCTTTGTCAGTATGCGTCTCATCATACCACAATTCGCGCGGTTTCACAACTGGAAAACAGTGCGGACAGCGTGCATGCGCGTTTGCAGAACGGCCGCCGCAGACGGAGCGGCCTCCGTTCTGCGGCGGTGATTCCTGTGGGAGCGGCTGTCAGCGGCCGCCGGGCATCTGCCACGCCTCGTGGTCGGTATGCAGCAGCTGATGGGCCCGGTGGGACATGGGCTTCATCAGATAATCGCTGTAGAGCTTCTGTACCGAGGGGTTCTCATGGGAGAAGCGAAGCTGGCTGACCTTGTCCAGCCCGTACAGAACGCCGCCCCGGACGCCTGCCAGCTCCTGGGCTTCGTGGATGGGCTGGCCGCCGCCGCCGGCACAGCCGCCGGGGCAGGCCATGATTTCCACAAAGTCGTATGCGGCCTTGCCGCTGCGAATCGCCTCGATGAGCTTCCGGGTATTGCCCAGGCCGCTGGCTACGGCTACGCGGATGGGCGTTCCCTGAATATCAAAGGTCGCTTCTTTCCAGCCCTCCAGCCCGCGGACGTCCTGGAAGGCGTGGGCAGGGGGATTGGAGCCGGTGGCCAGGAAATAGGCGGAGCGGAGCGCCGCTTCCATCACGCCGCCGGTGGCCCCGAAGATCACGCCGGCGCCGGTGCCGATCCCCAGGGGAGCATCGAATTCCTCCTCCTGCAGCGCATTGACGTCGATGTGCTCGGCGCGGATCATGCGGTCGATTTCCCGTGTGGTGAGGCTCAGATCCACATCCTGCCCCGCGCCGGCGTCATCCATCCCCGGGATATCGCACTCGTGCTTCTTGGCGACGCAGGGCATGATGGAGAGGCAGAAAATTTTCCTGGGATCCACACCGAGGATTTCGGCAAAGTAGCTCTTGGCCACGGCGCCGAACATCTGCTGAGGCGACTTGGCGGTGGACAGGTGCTTCACCATGTCGGGATACTGGGACTTGAGGAAACGGACCCAGCCGGGACAGCAGGAAGTGAACATGGGCCAGGCGTATTCCTCCCGATGCTGCAGATGTGCGAGAAACTCGCTGCCCTCCTCCATGATGGTCAGATCGGCGGAGAAATCGGTGTCAAAGATATAGTTGAAGCCCATCCGGCGCAGGGCGGCGACCAGACGATTGACCGTGGCCCGCTCCCTGGGCAGGCCCAGGCTCTCGCCCCAGGCCGCGCGGACGGCCGGCGCAATCTGCACCACGGTGATCGTCTCCGGATCGTTGAGCGCGGCAAAGGCGCGCTGCGTGTCATCCCGGGCGCGGAGCGCGCCGACGGGACAGTGGGTGATGCACTGGCCGCACAGGGCGCAGTCGGCTGCCTCAATGGTGCGGCCGCGGGATACGTCCACTGTGGTTCGGGAGCCGGTGTTGGACACATCCCAGACGCCGAGAGACTGGACCTTGTCGCAGACCTGGACGCAGCGCATGCATTTGATGCATTTGCTGGCGTCGCGGATCAGAGGGAATTTTTGATTCCAGCGGACAGGGGGGAGCTCCTTGTGATAATCCAGATGGCTCAGCCCCAGATCGTTGGCCAGCTTCTGCAGCTCGCAGTTGCCGCTGCGCACGCAGTAGGGACAGTCGCAGTTGTGCTGCGAGAGGATCAGCTCCACATTGGTGCGCCTGGCCTCCCGGACCCGCGGGGAATTGGTGTAGACCACCATGCCGTCCCAGACGTGGTTGTTGCAGGCGGCCACCAGCTTGTGGATGCCTTCAATCTCCACCAGGCAGACGCGGCAGGCGGCGATTTCGTTGAGCTCCTTCAGATAGCACAGGCTGGGAATGGCGATGCCGACGCTCCGGGCGGCGCTGAGAATGGAGGTGTTCCGGGGAACGGAAACGGCTACGCCGTCGATTGTGCAATTGACCATCTTTACCATTTTTTCGTTCTCCCTCCCTTGAATACGCCAAAGCCGAAGTGATCGCAGCGCAGGCAGCGGCCGGCCTCCTGCCGGGCGACCTCGTCGGTGAAGCCGCACTCGATGCACTGGAAGCCGTTTTTCCGCTCAAACGCCTTTTCCATGGGCAGCTCGCTGCGGCCGCAGGAGGGCCGTTCGCCGAGAAATGCCTTGGGAATCCTGACGTCCACCTCGATGGTGTGGGCAAAGCCCAGATATTCGTCGATATTGGCGGCGGCCACCTTGCCGGCTGCGATGGCCTTGATGGCGGTGGCAGGGCCGGTGACGCAGTCGCCGCCGGCAAAAATCCCCTTGTTGTTTTCAATGTCGCCGGAGGAAAGGGCGGCGATGGTGCCGCGGTGGATGGGAACGCCGGCCTCCTCAAAGGCCTTGAGTTCGATGTTCTGGCCGATGGCGACAATGATCACGTCGGCCTCAATGCGGCGCTCCGGTTCGCCGGAGGGTTCGGGACGGGGGCGGCCGGCGCGGTCAATGGCGCCGACACGCTGGGGCTGCACCCACAGCGCCACGGCGTTTTCCTCCTCGTCGGACTCGATCCGCACAGGCGCCATCATGGTCAGAAGCTCCACGCCCTCGGCCATGGCGCCCTCCACCTCCTCGGCCAGGGCAGTCATATCCTGCTGGCGGCGGCGGTATACGACGCTGACCGTCTCAGCGCCCAGGCGGACGGCGCTGCGGCAGCAGTCCATGGCGACGTTGCCGCCGCCGATGACGGCCACGGTCTTTCCGGTGAAGTCGGGCATGGTGCCGTCGCCGATGGCGCGCAGCATCTCCACCGCGGAGATAACGCCCCGGGCGTTTTCGCCTTCAATGCCCACCTTTTTGTCGGTGTGGGCGCCGATTGAGATGTACACGGAGTCGTATTGGCGGCTCAGATCCCCCAGGGAGACGTCACGGCCGACCATGACGCCCCGATGGACCTCCACACCGGTGGAGAGAATGGCGTCGATATCCTTCTGAAGTTCCTCGCGGGGCAGGCGGTAGCTGGGGATGCCGTAGCGCAGCATGCCGCCCAGCTGCTTGCGGGACTCGTAGACCGTGACCTTGTGCCCCATCAGGGACAGGTAATATGCCGCGGAAAGCCCGCTGGGGCCGCCGCCGACAATGGCGACCGTCTTGCCTGTGGGCTCGGCGCAGGGAGGGGCGGGTACGACGCCGGCATGGTCGACGGCGTAGCGCTTGAGGCCGCGGATGTTGACGGCGCCTTCTATCATGTTGCGGCGGCATCGGGATTCACACGGATGCTCGCAGACCCGGCCGCAGGCGCCGGGGAAGGGGTTATCCTTTCGGATCAGGCGGACCGCGTCGGCGTACCGGCCGGCCGCCACCAGCGCCACATAGCCGGGGATGTCCACACCGGCGGGACATTGTGCGACGCAGGGGACGGGCTGATCCAGATTGCAGGTGCAGCGGCCGGTGGTGACATGGGATTCATAGTCGTCCCGGAATCCGCGGATGCCCTTGAGTACCATCTCTGCAGCCTCGTAACCAATGGCGCAGTCGGCCGAATCTGCAATGACCTGTGCCGTCGTTTCAATAAAATCCAGGGTTTCCAGGGTGGCGCTGCCGTTCAGCACATCGTCGATCAGAAGCTGCAGCTGACGGAGCCCGACGCGGCAGGGGACGCATTTGCCGCAGGTTTGGGCGTGGCAGAGCTTCAGAAACGCCGAAGCCAGGTCCACCGGGCAAAGGCCGGGCGGACTGGCGACAATCCGGTGCTCCAAATCGCGGTAGAGGGACTCTACCACGGCCTGGGAACCGCTGGTGGAATAGAATTCCAATCTGCTCATGTTTGACCTCCAAAATAAAATAAGGTATCCAGCGTGCCTTTCTCGAGCGTGCCGTGGGGTATCCAGGACACGCGGATTTATTCCGCACGGAATCAATATATCATGTTTAATCGGTAAATCAATAGCGATTTATGGAAATGGTGAAGAATAGTGAAAAATGTCAAATATACAGACAGATATTTGGATGGTTCAACAACCCTGGGGCAGAGCCCCGGGGACGAATCAAGGCGGGCTGGTGAAAACACCCATCAGCCCGCCTCTCTGGTTCAGCCGTGCGGCCCCCGCGGATTACAGGGGTGGGGGCCCGCCGTGCTAGGTCATTTTTTCCTGTTTGATTTTGTGGTCGATCACATGCCGGGAAGCCAGTTCCCGCTTCACATCCTCCACGGAAATCCCCGCCTGCACCATCAGTACCAGCACATGGTAGCAGAGGTCGGCGATTTCATAGATGGTTTCCGCCCGGTCGCCGGCTTTGGCGGCAATGATGACCTCGGTGGACTCTTCCCCCACTTTTTTCAGAATCTTGTCCAGTCCCTTCTGAAAGAGATAAGTGGTATAGGAGCCCTCCGGCAGATCGCGTTTGCGGCCTTCCAGCAGAGCAAAGAGGCCTTCTAGGGTAAAGGCGGACTGTTCCGGGCTGAGATACAGCAGGTCGCTGAAGCAGGAATCCGTCCCCAGATGGCAGGCGGGGCCGTCCTTGTTTACCAGAACCGTCAAAGCGTCCCGGTCGCAGTCGGCGGTGATGGAAATCAGGTGCTGCACATGGCCGGAAGTTTCGCCCTTGCGCCAGAGCCGGCGGCGGGAACGGCTCCAGAAGCAGGTCCTGCCTTCCTTCATGGAGATTTCCAGGCTCTCACGGTTCATGTAGGCCAGAGTCAGCACCTTTTGGGTCGTTCCGTCCACCACAACGGCGGGGATCAGCCCGTTTTCGTCAAATTTCAAATCCTGAATGGTTAACATTTTAATCAAACCTCACAGACGGACAGTAATATTGTGGGCGGCCAGCAGCCGCTTCAAATCCGGAATGGAAACTTCGCCGAAGTGGAAGATGGAAGCTGCAAGCCCGGCGTCCACCTTGGGCAGCGTTTGGAACAGTGTGAGAAAGTCTTCCATGCAGCCCGCGCCGCCGGATGCAATCACCGGGACGCCGACCAGGCTGCTGACGGCGTCCAGCATATCCAGATCGAAACCCTGCCTGACGCCGTCGGTGTCAATGGAATTCAGGACAATCTCACCGGCACCGTGGTCGACGCCGAACCGGATCCAGTCCAGCGCATCCATTCCGGTGGATTCCCGGCCGCCTTTGGCAAAGACGGTGAAGGTACCGTCCACACGCCTGGCGTCTACGGACAAAACGACGCATTGGCTGCCGTATTTTTTTGCGGCCGCCTCGATCAGGCCCGGATCGCGGATGGCGCCGGAGTTGACGCTGACCTTGTCCGCGCCGCATTTGAGGACCCGGTCAAAATCATCCAGCGTGCGGATCCCGCCCCCCACAGTCAGCGGAATGAAAATGGTGGAGGCCACCTCCCTGAGGATGTCGGTGAACAGCGTGCGGTTTTCAGAAGAGGCGGTAATGTCGTAAAAGACCAGCTCGTCTGCGCCGTGGTCGGAGTAAAACCGCGCCAGCTCCACCGGTGAATTCACATCCCGAAGTCCCTGGAAGTTGGTGCCCTTGACGACGCGGCCGTCCCGCACATCCAGGCAGGGGATAATGCGCTTGGTAATCATGCTTCCCCCTCCTTTGCCGCGGCGACGGCCCGGCGCAGATCCAGGTCTCCGGTGTAGAGCGCTTTTCCGAGGATGGCGCCGCAGAGCCCGATTTCGCGCAGGGCGACGATGTCGGACAGGCTGGAGATGCCGCCGGAGGCGATGACGTCCACAGACAGGGCGGAAGCCAGCCGGCGGTACAGCGGAAGGTTGGTTCCGCCCAGAACGCCGTCCTTGGAGATGTCGGTGCAGACGATGGTCTGAACGCCCAGCGATTCCATCTGCCGGCAGAAATCGAAACCGTCCCGGTCGGACACCTCCGTCCATCCGCGGATGGCGGCCAGGCCGTCCCGGATATCCACGCCGACGGCGATCCGGCTGCCGTATTTGGCGGTCATCTCTCCGGCAAAGCCGGGCTGCATGACGGCGGCGGTGCCGAGAATGACCCGCATGACGCCGGCGTCCAGATATGCCCGGACGACCGCCTCAGAGCGGATCCCGCCGCCCACCTCCACCTGAAGGCCGGACTGTGCGGCGATCCGGCCGATGAGTGCCAGATTCGGGGTCAGGCCGGTTTTTGCGCCCTCAAGATCCACCAGATGCAGATATTCGGCCCCGGCTTCCCGAAAGCGCAGCGACACCGACAGCGGATCCGGGCTGTAAACGGTCATCTGCCGGTAGTCTCCTTTGTAAAGCCGGACGGCCTGCCCTTCATAGAGATCGATGGCTGGAAATATGTTCATGGGGAATACCTCACAATTCACAGAATGCGCGCAGGATGGACAGGCCCGCCGCGCCGCTCTTTTCCGGATGGAACTGGCAGCCGAAGATGTTTTCCCGGCCCACGGCGGCGGTCAGATCCGCGCCGTATTCGGCAACGGCTGTGACGTCGGGACAGCGGTCGGCATAGTAGCTGTGGACGAAATAGACATATTCGCCCTCCCGCACATCCCGAAAGATCGGGGAGCGCGGCCGGCCGGCGGGAAAATGGAGCGCATTCCAGCCGATATGAGGGATTTTATAGTGTTTCGGCACCACAGGTTCCATGCTGACGACGTCGCCGGGAATCAGGCCCAGGCCCCGGTGCTCGCCGTATTCAAAGCTGCGCTCCAGGAGCAGCTGCATGCCGAGGCAGATGCCGAGCAGCGGGACGCCGGCCTGCGCGGCTTCCGTCACGGCCTGATCCAGCCCGGTTTTCCGCAGCTTGGCTGCGGCGTCCGCAAAGGCGCCGACGCCGGGCAGCAGAATCCGGTCTGCCCGCCGCAGGGCGTCTGCGTCGCCGGTGACAAGCACCTCGGCGCCCAGGCTGCAGAGAGAACTGCGAAGAGAAAAGAGATTCCCGACGCCATAGTCCACAATTGCAATCATTTACAAGACTCCTTTGGTGGAAGGGATTTCATCCGCCGCGTCGGGATCCATGGAAACGGCGCGGCGCAGCGTACGGGCCAGCGCCTTGAAAACGCCTTCCACAATGTGATGGCTGTTGGAGCCGGACAGCTGGCGGAGATGGAGGGTAATCCCGGCTTCCCGCACGAAGGCCGTCAGAAATTCCTCTGTCAGTTCTGTGTCGAAGGTCCCGATTTTTTCCGCAGGAATCTGCAGATCCGCGCACAGCATGGAGCGTCCGGAGAGGTCGGCGGCGCACTGGATGAGCGCCTCGTCCATGGGGAGCAGGACGTCGGCGTACCGGCGGATTCCGCGCCGGTCGCCCAGGGCGCTCCGAAAAGCCATCCCCAGGGCGATGCC
>JAHZEF010000093.1:0-542 GCA_019422005.1 Clostridiales bacterium | reverse complement strand
AGCGCACGGTCAGGTCGAACCGGCCGTGCCTGGCGAACAGCGTGAGCATGTGTTCGAGAAAACCGACGCCGGTGCAGAGGCTGCTGGCACCGCGGCCATCCAGGTTGAGGGTCAGAGAGACGTCGGTTTCCTCTGTTTTGCGGTTGATTTCACTGATTCTCATGGTTGATTGTCCTCTCATTCAGCAGTTGGCGGATGGCTGCAAGCAGCGCGCCCATCTGTTCCGGCGTGCCGATGGTGATGCGTACCCAGCGCTCAATCCGCGGATCCGGGAAATGGCGCACCAGGATGCCGGCCGCCTTCAGACGGCGGTACAGTACGGCGCCGGGGATTGCAGGGGAGGCGGCCAGAAGAAAATTGGCCCGGGAATCGGTACAGGAAAAGCCCAGATCCAGCAGTGCCTGCCGGGTACGGGCGCGGGTTTCCTGAATTCTGCGGCAGTTTTCGGCGTAGTACGCCTGATCCCGGATGGCGGCCGTGCCGGCCAGCTGCGTCAGCCGGTTCAAATTGTAGGGGTTGGTTGCGTATTTCAGCTTGTTGAG
>JAHZEF010000092.1 GCA_019422005.1 Clostridiales bacterium | reverse complement strand
TCCAGCACCGTCTCTCCATACCGGATCTCCTCCAGGCTGTTTCCGTAGAGGCGCAGGCCGACGGTGCAACCATCGGGCTCCTCGTCCGGCGCACAGGACGCCTCCTGCTGTTCAAGGCGGGCGTCGCTGGCAGGCAGGCCGCCCACCTGAAGCAGCACCTGTACCTGCGGGCTGGCCTGCCCCTCCGGATCAACCGCCCGCACCGCCAGGCACACCGTCTTCCCGGCGTCTGCCGCAGACGGCACATAGCAGACAGTCCCCGCCTCCGCCGACGCCTCGCCGCTGCCCGCCTCAACTTCCGCCAGGATCTGCAGCGCGCCGGCGTCCGGCGCGGTAAACCAGGCCGCGGCGTGGCCGCGGTACGGCTCCGCTGCTGTCAGCCCGTCCAGCGAAGCAGGGACGGCGCTCCCCTGCTGCAGCGCCTGCCCTTCGGCCACCGACGGCGCCGGGGCGGAGGCAATGCGGATCCGGACAGTATGGACAGTATCCCCCACGGCAAACGTCCAGACCAGGCCGCTGTCATCGTTCGGCAGCTTTTCCGGCCCTGCGCTGCAGGAGGCCCGTTCATCGGCAAACTGAATCTGGAAATCCCCGGACGCCAGTTCCGACGCCGCCGTGCCGAAGGGCAGCAGCACCTGCCATTCGCCGTCCGTCTGCTCCGCATTCACGCCCCGCACCGAAACGCCGGAAACCGTGTCATCCACCGCCCTGACCGTCCACTTTGCATAGAGCGTCACATCGCCCACCGTGCCGGCCGGCACCGCAGTCCACGGGCTTCCGGAGCAGGACGGCTCCGGATACCAGCCGTCAAAGGCACAAAACGCTTTTTCCGCCGACGGCAGGACCGCCTCGCTGCCGGAGCCGATCCGGTAGGAGTCTGCATACGTCACGCCGGCCGTACCGGACACGGTGCCGCCGTTCGCCTCATATGTGATCCGGTAATCCGCTTCCAGCGCCTCTGAAAACGCAGAGGCGCTGACTGTGCCGTGGCCGTAGTATTCATCCCAGCCCGGGTCGCCGGCGTCCTGTACAGACATCCGGAGCAGCGTCTGAAATCCGCTGTGATCCAGCTCCGGATCCGCCTGTTTCGCCATGACGGCCAGCGCCGTCACCATGGGCGCGGCAAACGAGGTGCCCCGATCCGTCTGGTATGCCGCCGGCCCGCCGATGCCCAGGCCGTAAATCGCGCTGCCCGGGGCCGTTACAAAGACGCTGTCGTTATGCTGTGAAAAACTGGACACTCTGCCGTCGGCGTCCACAGAGCCGACGCCGGTCACGCAGTCAAAGGCCGCGGGATAATAGGAAGCCGTGGTTCCCAGATTGCCGGCCGCGGCCACCACCAGGACGCCCGCTTCGGCCGCTTTCTGCAGCAGCGGCTCCATGGCCTTCGCGTCCGCCCCTGTGCCGCCGACGCTCATATTGATCACGTCCACATCCTGCTCTATGGCGTAGCCGATCGCTTCCAGCATATCGTCCAGCTTTCCGGTCTTTCCCGTAAAGCATCGGATCATCAGAAGGGAGACGCCGTCCGTCAGCCCTGCGATCCCCTTGTTGTTGTCAGTCTCTGCGGCAAGGATCCCCGCCACCAGGGTTCCGTGCCCCAGGGTATCTGCCGCGCTGCCGCCGTCTTCCTCCAGCACGGACCAGGCCGAAATCCTGTCATAATTCAGATCCTCATGCTCCGGATTGATCCCGGAGTCAATGACGGCGACTTTCACGCCGTTCCCGTCATAGCCCGCAGCCCACGCGTCGGCGATCCCCAGCGCGTCCAGATACCACTGCTCCGATACGGCCGGATCGCTGACCGCCGGCGCATCCAGCAGCTCCAGCGTCCCGTTCTCCCAGGCGCCTTCCAGCAGCCCGGCCTCCCGATAGGCCCGGATTTCAGCCAGGGAACCGGTATAGTACCCTTCTGCATGGGGGATCGGCTTCGGGCCGCCGTCTGCCGACAGCACCATGGGCGCGTCCTCCCGGAGACAAAAGACGTAGGCATCGGCGTCCGTCTCCTGCATCGCCGACGCCGTACCCGCCAGTCCGCCGCATATGCACAGCAGCAGGGCCAGCCATCGAATCCACATGCGCATCGCATGACCTCCAATACCGGCAGAGCCGGAGCGGCCGCTCCGGCTCTGTCTTTTTTCAGATTGCCTTCCTGGGTTTACCCTTTATATCCGGTCAGGACCGACCGGATCAGGCGGGCATAGATTGCAGCGCACTCCGCGCGGCTGGCGTTGTCCTGCGGCAGGAAGCTGCCGCGGTTGTTGCCTTCCACAACGCCTGCTCTGGCAAAGCGTTCCACTGCGGCCTCCGCCCAGGCGCTGATCTGATCCGCGTCCCGGAAGGAAGCGGGGGATTCCGCCGCCTCCGGCAGGTTCAGCCCGTTTTCATCCAGATACCGGGAAAGGATTGTGCAGATCTGCTCTCTGGTCACCGGCGCGTCCGGGGCAAACCGTCCGCCGCCGACGCCGTTGACGATTCCATTTTCCGCCGCCCAGGCCACATACGGGCCATACCAGCTGTCCGGTTCCACATCGCTGAACGTCCGCTTTCCATCGTCTGCAGGATCCGCATCCGCCAGACGGCCCAGAACGGTGACGAACATGGCGCGCGTCATGGTGCCCTGAGGCCGGAACAGATCCCCGCCCATGCCGTTGAACAGTTCGCGGGAGGCGGTAAAACCAATCTCTTCAAAGCCCCAGAACGCCTCCGTCACATCGCCGAAGGCTACGGGGTTGGAGACGATCCGGTAGGTGCCGGGCCGGGAAGCAAGATAGGCCACCCGATCCTTTGTCACCAGGCTCCAGCCGACCAGCATGGTCTCGCCGTCATCCCCGATCCACTGCACCACATGCCCTTCCGGGTTCTTCGGCAGATCCACAAACGGCAGCATCATCTGGTCAATGTCGTCGCCAGCCTGCAGCGTCCCCTTGGGGATCACCACCAGCATGACATCGCTCTCGGCAATGATATCGCGCTCGGCATTGTCGGAAATCAGCCGCTTTTCCGCGCTGCTGCTGAGCTCCCGCTTGCTGGAGATGTATGCGTACCGGACCGTGTCGCTGTCCGGATATTCCAGATCCGCAATTTCGATCTGCTTGTTGGAAACATGGTAGGACACGTGGATCACAGTCGACGCTGCATTCTCCCAGAGGCCGGGGTTGGCCGCATAGGCGTCCTCGGTGGCGTTCACCAGCGCCTCCTCAGCCGATGTATACGCCTGGAGGGCGGCTGCCTGGGCAGTCCGGGCTGCGGCCAGGCGTTCCGCCGCGGCCGCTGTGACCGTCGTCACAAAATATGTATCCACCGCTTCGTAATACGCATCTCTCGTCTCGCCCCAGCCGAAGCCCTGGGCCTCCCATGCCCGGAGGCTGGAAAGCACCGCATCGTTGTTTGCAACCAGTGCGGCATACGCCGTCCATGCCGCATCCTGCGCCTCCCCGGGCTCTGCGCTGCGCCACTTCTGCAGCGCGGCTTCCAGCTCCGCCTTCCCGGAGGCCACCGTGCCGGCGATGCCGGATTCCGAGGCAGCCGCTTCCGCCGCCTTCAGCTCCGCATCCGCGGCCGTATAACCCGCATACAGGCCGAACAGGTTTTCCATCTGATCCGCCGTCGCACCGACCATGGGCCGCGCCGCGACCTGATACCAGCCGGGCGTCAGTCCCGTAAACACGCCGGTATCGGCCTGGCCGCCCGCCAGATCCGCTGTCTGCCAGACCGGCGCTTCCCGGTCCGGATACTGCTCCGGATCCAGGGGATCCGTCATCTGGCGGATCTCCACCGTCTGATCCTCCGCCTTCACCGGCCGGAGAATAAACTGATATGTGCCGCCCTGCCCGTAGCCGCCGGAGGCAGACGCCGTCACGCTGCCGTCCTCCGAGGTGCGGGAAGAAGCCTCTTCGCTGGCCGCCTGGATCCGGATGGACTCGTTATCCAGAATCAGCAGCAGCTCCAGCAGGTTTCCGCTTTCCGGGTTCTGCGCGTCGCGGACAATCAGCCGGTACCGTCCGGAGCTCAGCCCATCGGCCGCGTCGCCTGTATTCCAGTCCAGAACCGTTTCGCCGGCGTCGGCTTCCGCCTTCAGCCGCGCCACTTCCGCCTCAATCGCCTCCAGCGCGTCGGCGGGGATGGCGGACTCATCCGGAATCTCCGGATGCTCCTGCAGCCAGGCCTCCTTCAGCTGTGCCAGCGTATAGGCTTCGTCGAAGTCGCCGAGCCTGCGCAGCTGCCATGCGTAGCTGCCGACATAGCGGTTTTCTGCCGCAGCAGACGAACCGTCGGCATACTGGCCGCCGTACAACACCGATACGTCCACATCAATGCTGCCGTTGTTGTTGGCCAGATTCCAGGAATTGTGCAGCGTCGCCAGCGCCGCCGTCTCATCCTCGTCGGCTGTCAGCGGGTTATCCGTCAGGATGTTGACGGCGCTGCCGTACACCGCGATGGGAATTTCCGTCGGCCCCAGATCCACCACGGCGGACTCTGTCGAGGTGCCGTCCGTTGCGGTCAGCGTATAGCGTCCCGTATGCGTCAGGGCAAAGTTCCCTGCGGCCTGGAAAACGTCCGCGGTCAGCGGATAACCGTTCAGCGTTACCGAGGTCAGCCTGACCAGCGCGCCGTCTCCCTTCTTTACGGACCAGGCCAGGCTGACCTGCCCCGATTCCTCGTCCGTCTGTTTTTCCAGGGTGACTGCAATGCTCTCGTCGCCGATCACCAGCGGGAACGCCGCCACAGTCCCGGCGTTCTGCGGCTCCTGCCTGTCACGGACATACAGGACGTATGCGCCGGGCTCCCGGCCGTCCAGGCGTGTCTCCTGGCTCCAGCCGTCCGCATCCAGCAGCGCTGCCAGCGCTGCTCCCTGGGCCGCGGCTTCCGCCTGAACCAGCTTCCATTCATAGACGCCCCGGTACTGCCCGGCCGCCAGCTGCTCCGGCGTCAGGGCCTGATCGTAGGTACCGCCCACCAGAACGCCGCGCGGATCCGCTGTGAGCACCACAGAACCGTTGGCCTTGCTGCCCTGGCTGTCCTTCCGGGCATTGGCAATGGTGAAGAGGTCCGTCTCCGCCTTGCCGTCCGCCAGTGCGACGGGTACGTTTTGCAGCTCATAGCTGACAGATCCCCGGTTATCCACGGTATCCACCGCCACAGCCGTATAGCTGCCGCCGTGGGTGGCCGTGAAGCTGCCGGACAGGGCCGTCTGACCGGTGCTGATCTGCATCTTCTGGCCGTTGATCGTAACCTCCTGAATGGTGTTTTTCACCGTACTGGTTCCGGTATCTTTGCGAACGGTCCAGGTCAGAACCGGGCTGCCGCCGCTGTATTCCTGGCTGCGGTCCAGCGTGACCACCGGCAGGCTGGTGTCAATCCGGTTCATCACGATCAATTGGGAGGTCCAGCGGGTGCCGCCCGCAGTCTCCTCTTCCGCCGTCACCAGATACCAGCCGTTGTTCGCAGCCGGGAAGATTCCGCCGGCCCCGGTGACCTCGCTCTGCTTCAGGCCGCCTTCGGCGTCGGCGGTGATAAAGGTGGTTGTGACCGTTACGGTCCCGCCGGGCTCGCTGGGCTTCGCCTCCGTCCGGATCTGGGCCGTGTCGTCCTTTCCAAACGGTACCTCGTCGGTCAGCTCCGTCCCGTCCTCCTTGGTCAGCCTGGCTTCCAGCTCCGGCACTTTCGCGCTGGCTCCGGCAGACGGCGTGGTGTTGAACCAATCCACTTCCACGTTGTGGGCCGTGCGGTTGCCCGCCGCATCCTGGGCGGCCACCTGTATGGTCCCGTTTTCAGTGAAATCGATCTCAATCTCCCAGTAGCCGGCCGCGCGCTTGGTCAGCGTTTTCGGCGTCTGCCCGTCGACCGTGACGCTGGACAGCTCGCCGTCGTCCAGAATATAGGCGCTGATCGTCACCGTTTCCCCGGAAGTCACAGATGCCGTATCCGGGAAGCTGCGGCTCCAGAAGATGTGCGGGGAAGCCGCATCCTCTGCCGGAACCGGCGGCTCTCCCTTTCCGCCGTAGGTCTCGATCAGCCGGTCAAAGTCCGCGTACGGGCCGGTTCCGGCCGCCTCCAGCACCGTTATGGTGACCTGGTGGGAGTAGTTGGTCTCGTTGCTGCCGAAGTAGACCGCTGCGGACTCTCCGGCGCCCTCGCCGTCTCCGCCGCCGGCGCTGATCGTCCTGGCGGTGAAGCCCGGGAAGTTGCTCTCCACCTTCACCGTGCCGTTGAAAATCAGTTCAATGGACTGCGCCTGCGTGGTAAAGGTGAAGCTGGCCCCCACCTTGCCGCGGGAAAGGTTGCTCAGATACGGCTCCGTTCCGTCCGCGCCCCACTGATCCATGCTGGACTGGAACAGCCAGTCCTGCGAACCGACCGGCACGGCGGGATCATACTCTGTACCGTTCTTATTATGGAACGTGAACATGGCGTTGTCGTTGAAGATATTGATGCCTTCCTTCGCATCGGTGACCGTATAGGCCACGTCAAAGAAGGAGTTGGTATTCATATCCAGAACGCGGATGATGCCATTGCCGGTGGAGGACGGGGCCAGGACCAGCGTCCCGTTGGCGTCCGTGCCGTTGGCATAGGTGCCGCTCTGATAGTTCAGAATGCCGAGATGGCGGCTCTCACCCTGGGTCGGGAATTCCTCCACCAGGATCACCGGCGCCTTTTCTCCCGTGGTGGCGGACACCGCCACCGGCAGGCGCATGGTGTTGCCCATGGGAATGGTCACCTTGCTGGCCACCGAGAAGAACGTCTTGTGCTCAATCTGGACTGTGCGCACGTTGTCGGCCGTATTGTACTCGCCGTGCTCCACAATCACCAGGCCGCTGTCCCATCCCGTGGTGTCGTCCGCCGCACTGTAAAGCTCCGTCCGGATATTGAAGCTGCCGGTCAGCGCGCCCTGATAGAGCGCTGCCGGAATTGTGAGGGTGCCCTGGACATGGCGGCCGTAGCCCGGCCGGATGTCGTCTCCGTCCGCACTGTTGGAGAGGTAGAAAATGCCGTTGGCAAAATCATTGACCGTCACGCTCATGGTTTCCAGCGCTTCCTGCTTTCCGACCGCCAGGGTATTGCCGGAAAGATCCAGCGGCGCATAGACGGGATTGCCCTCCGCGTCTGTTTCGCCGGTGTCGTAGCTGAACTGCACAAAGACGCCCTGCGCGGTCTCGGAGCCGCGGTTCCCCGCCAGGAAATCCACCGACAGCACCGTATTTCCGTCCGCGTCGATGCCGGCGGCCTCGATGTTCAGCTCCTCAAAGCCCAGTTCCGGCTTTTTCTCCACCGTCAGCAGCTCGGCAGTATCGCTGAACGGCACGCCGCCGCTCCCGGCATAGAAGCTGCCTTCCTCCACATGCAGCGACAGTACGGTGCCCTCGGGCAGCGACTCCGCCAGGGTAAAGTCTCCGGTCAGCTGTACCTTCTGGCCGGGCACAATGTTGCTGACAATGCTCCAGGACGCCAGCTCCGTGCTGCCCGCCATCAGGCGCGCGGTCACACGCTGTCCGTCCACATCCGCAGCGCGGATGCCCACATCGCCGGTGTTGACAAAGCTGACCGCGGCGTGCAGCCTGGCTCCGGCGGAGAAATCATAGCTGGCAAAGGTCAGCTGGGCCTCGCCGATGGACTGGCCGCCCACGCCGTAGCTGACGGCGTACATCCCCACGCCCGGCGCCCGGTTGGCCCGCTCGTCTCCAGCGGCCACATAGCCTTCATAGGCTGCCTGCGCCTCCCGGTCGGACATGGGCGCGATGACCGTCCCGCCGTTGACGCGGTCCTCATGCTCCTTCAGATACGTCATGGTGCCCTGGGTGATGACCAGCAGCGTATCCCGGGAGGCGTCCTCCGCGCCCTTTTCGCCCAGCAGGTTCAGCTGCGCCGCCGTAAGCTGGCCGCTCAGGTCGACTTCGCCCTCCGCAGCCAGTGTCCCCGCCGCGCCCAGCAGCTGCTGCGCCTCGCTGCGGCTCATGCTGCCGCCCGAGGCCGTTTCTCCCTCCGCAGCCGCGGCCGCGGAAGCCTTCTGCCCCGCTGCAATCTGCAGGCCGGAGAATACAAACTGATCCATGCCGCCCTTGTCATACCCGTCCAGCCGGCCCAGATAGGCTTCGCCGGCCTCTTCGGTGCTCCAGCCGGCGTTCAGGCTGTCCTCATAGACGTCCATGCGGCTCATGGCCAGCATGGTGCCGGCGCCCCAGCTGCCGGTCGCCGGATCATACTTGGAAAGGTACAGGGCGTTGTTCGTCGTATTGGCCACCGGCGCCACATAGACGGCGGAGAGGTTGCCGGCGCCGTCTGCGCCGATGGTCACCTCCGCCCTGCCGGTGGACTGGGCCTTTTCCGCGCCGGCCTGCGGCTCATAGGCAAAGAACGGAATGATGCTGCCCGTCTGCTCGGCTGCAATGCTCTCCAGGCTCTCCTGGCGAATCACGTAGGTGCAGCCGTTCATCTCAAAGAGGAGGAAGCTTTCCAGGCCGCCGGCGGACATCAGCTCGAAGTCCTCCGAAGTCCCCTTCAGGGAATCGCCCAGTTCGCCGCGCAGGAACTGCAGGTTGGCAAAATAGGGATCCTGATAACCGCTGAGCAGCGCGCCGCTCTGATACATGCCGTCGGAGCGTTTGCCGCCGCCCATGTCGTAGTCGTATGCGGTGCGCAGCAGCACGCCCTTCTGGGCGTCCTCCGGCGCTCCTCCGTGGTTCGTCCACACCACCGCCGGGCTGCCGCCCGTCCCGTCCGGCCCGGACTCCGTCCCGATGGTAAAGGTCCGCAGGAACAGGCGCTTGATGGTCACCAGATCCTCCGCCTGATCGGCGGCGGCCTCGTTGCCGTCCGCGTCGGTATACTGCATTTCACTGGTGGTATAAGCCAGATAGTAGACGCCGTCGATCTCGGCAACTTCAAAGTTATCCAGGATCTGGCCCTCGGCCAGCTTCAGCTGGGAGATGGTCTCCGCGCCGTCCAGCGCCACGCAGATGCTGCTGCCTTTTCCGTAGGCGTCCCAAAGCCCCGACTGGTAGGCCAGGCGGTAAGAACCGATGGTCCGCTTCGCCTCATCCGAATTCCCGGCGGTGGGATCGTACCCGATCGTCTTCAGGTAGGCGGTGTAGTCCTCCACAGCCTGCTGCTTCTCCCCGGGCGACATATGTTCCGCCTGGGCGTATACCGTGACGGAGCCGTCGCCCTCGCCCTCCGGCAGATAGACAAAGGAACCCGT
>JAHZEF010000091.1:777-9210 GCA_019422005.1 Clostridiales bacterium | reverse complement strand
CTGTATGGTACTGGGCATGGCAGCCTGTGCCGACAAAACCGACAACGCGAAAGATTCCCAAGGTAACCAGGACGATTCCCAAGGCGGACAGACTGACAACGCGGAAGCAAATGACGGCGGGACTGGTGGCAAGCCCTCCGGCGAGGGAGGCAGCGTCGAATCCGTTGCGCTGATCCTGCCCGGTGTTATCACGGACGAATCCTGGAACTATACCGCCTATGAAGGTCTGATGGAGCTGCAGACTGCCGGCTATGAAGTGGCTTACGTGGAGAATACGGACACCTCCAACTGCGAAGCTGTGGCGCTGAACTACGTCAGCGAGGGGTATGATCTGATCATCGCCCATGGCTCCCAGTTCGGCGACGCGATGATCCGCGTGGCGGAGACGTATCCGGACAATTATTTCTTCGTCTACGGCAAGGCGCCTGTGGACGACTACAGTGACAACATCGGCTTTGTGGATACGGCAGTTTACACAGCCACCTACGCCTGCGGCTATTTGGCAGCCAAGGTTTCTGAGACGGGCGTCATCGGCTACATCGGCGGCACAGAATCTGCCGGCCAGCTGAGCATGAAGAACGGCTATATTCAGGGCGCGGAGGCGGCCAATCCAGACATCAGCGTGCTGTCGATCATGACCGGCAACACGGAAGACACTGCCTTGGGCAAAGAGTCAGCCCTGTCCATGATCGACCAGAATGCCGATGTTATCATGCATGCTGCTGATACCACTGGACTGGGCGTCATCGAAGCCTGCAAGGAGCGGGACGTATACGTGATCGGCTACGGCTCTGACCAGCACGATCTGGCTCCGGATCTGATGCTTACCTCCGTCGTGGAGATCGTGCCGCCGGTCATCACCGGCCAGGTGGATCGGATCGAGGACGGAAGCTTCGGCGGCGTCTATAAGCCTGGTCTGGGTGTTGGAGTGGAATTGGCCTCGTTTGCTGACGGCCTCAGTGAAGAACTGATCGAAGAAGTCAACGGCGTTGTGGAGGATATTGTGGACGGCACCATAACGGTGGAGGAATCCTACGACTGAGTTTATAAAACTCCGGGAAGCGCATCTGCGCTTCCCGGAGCGCCGGGCGGGGGAGCAATGAATATGGAACAATCTCAAAAGCTTTGGATTATCCGGCAGGCAGATGTCTATGCGCCGGAGCATCTGGGCACCATGGATCTGGCAATTTCCAACGGAAAGATCGCGGCGCTGGCGCCGCACCTGGAACAACGTGCAGAACGGGAAGTGCAGGCAAAGGGGCTGATTGCCATTCCCGGCCTGGTGGAAACCCATGCACATATGCTGCTGCCGTTTGGCGGCACGCCGACCAACAACGACTTTTATGACGGCACCCGCGCGGGAGTATACGGTGGCGTGACTACCCTTATTGACTTTGCCGACCAGATAAAGGGCGGCAACATTGAAGACAGTCTGGAGCAGCGATTGGCGTACGCCAGGGCGCAGTGCTGTGTGGACTACAGCTTCCACTGCACGCTGACGGATATTACGGAGGAAACACTGCAGGCGATCCCTGCTTTAATAGATCGTGGATTTACATCCTTCAAATTTTATACAACCTATACGCCGGGCGGGCTTCGCGTACCTTACGAGGACATGGAGCGGGCATTTGCGGTGATCGCCCGGTATGGCGCCATTGCGACGGTGCATGCGGAAAATGAGGAAATGATCGACGCCGCTACGGCGCGCCTCATCTCAGCCGGGCGTACTGCGTGGCGGGATTTCCCGGACAGCAAACCCGGAGAATCGGAGATTACGGCCATCGAGCGCCTGCTTGAACTTCAGAAACGCACCGGCGTGCGGCTGCTGATCCGCCATGTGTCATCTGCGGCCGGAGCCAAGCGAATTGCAGCGGCCCAGCGGGCGGGACAGGAGGTCTACGGCGAAACCTGTCCGCATTATCTGTGGTTTGACAACAGCGTCTATGATCGGCCCAACGGCGCGGATTATATCGTACATCCGCCCATCCGAACGCCGGAGGATCGCGAAGCTATCTGGGAGGTGCTGCAGGCCGGGGCGGCGTTCACCATCGGCACGGACGACTGTGCCTTCAATCTGGCGCAGAAACGTGTGTCGGACCGGTTTGATCAGATTCCCGGCGGTATGCCCGGAATCGAAACGCGGCTGGCAGTTCTGTATGCCGCCGGCGTCGCCACCGGACGCATCTCTCTGGAACGCCTGGCAGAACTCACGTCCCGAAATCCGGCCATGCTCTATGGCCTGTATCCAAGGAAGGGGTGTCTGGCCGTCGGAAGCGACGCAGATCTGGTTCTTCTGGATCCGCAGACGGAGCAGATCATCCGGGCGGAAGCACTGCATGAGAAAGCGGACTATACACCGTTTGAGGGCATGCGCGTCCCTATGACGGTTTCCATGACCGTATCGGGCGGGAGAATCCTGCTGGACTGCGGCAGTGACTGCACCCAACCGGGAACCGGCAGGCTGCTCCAACGCAGTCTGCCCCGATCCATACAGGCTGCAAACTGAAAGAAATTGAGGATGGATTCATGGGAAATGGAACACTTTACAAGCACGCGATGATTTTTACCGGGGATCCTGCCTGTCCCTTCCTACCAGACGGTTACATGCTGGTGGAGGATGGAAAAGTGGCCGCAATCGGCGGCACATGCCCCGATTCAGCGCTCCCTAAAGCACAGGTGCAGAGGGATCTCTGCGGTCAATTCCTGATGCCGGGCCTGATCAGTACCCATTGCCATTTTTATGGCCAGTTTGCAAGAGGTATGCCCCTGCATCAGCCGGTGGGAAACTGGCAGCAAGTGCTGTCCCGGATGTGGTGGAAAATGGATCGTGCCCTGGACGAAGAGGGGACGTATTACAGTGCCATGATGGGATTGGCGGAAGGACTCAAGGCCGGAACTACCACGTATTTTGACCATCAGGCCAGTCCGGAAGCCATTGAGGGCAGTCTGGATCTTCTGGAACAGGCTGTTCGGACAGCGGGTGCCCGCGCGTGCCTGGCCTACGAGGTCACAGACCGAAATGGCACCGACGGCGCACGCCGCGGTATTGAGGAGAACAGGCGATTTTTGAAGAAAGCGCGTCCCAATCAGGATCGGATTCAGGGCCTTTTTGGTTTGCATGCATCCTATACGCTCTCCCAGGAGACACTGGAGCAGTGTGCACAGGCTGGAAAGGCTCTGCAGGCTGGCTTTCACCTTCACCTGGCCGAATCGACGGCGGATGTGTGCGACGGCTATAAGCAGTACGATATGCACGTGGTTGAACGGATGGAACAGGCAGGGATTCTCAACGAAAAAACCATCTGCGCCCACGGCGTCCATCTGGACAGTACACAGTTTGAAATTCTGCGCCGCACAGGGGTGACGGTGGCCCACAATTGCCAATCCAACACCAACAACGCTGTGGGGATTGCGCCGGTGGAGGCTATGCTGCAGCACGGTGTCCATGTAGCCATCGGAGGTGACGGATATACCTACAATCTGTTTTCTGAACTGGGCTTTGCAGGCATACAGCAGCGGCTTCGGTCCGGAACGCCGGCGGCGTTTCCGGGGAGCTCCATGGAACAGCTGGCATTTGTCAACCCATCCCGATTGGCGGAAACGGTTTTTGGTTGTCGGATCGGGCAGCTGAGTGCTGGTGCTGCAGCAGATTTTCTGATTCTCGACTACGATCCCCCCACACCGGTGACGGAACAGAATTATCTTGCACATCTGCTTGGCGGTATGGATCGGTGCCTTCGAACGGTGGTGGTGGCTGGTGAGACTGTGGTACAGGACCGGCAATGCGTCAAGTTTGATGAACGGGAGATCTTTGCAAAGTGCCGGGAAGCCGCGGCACGGCTTTGGGCCAATATGGAATAAAAGAAAGGTGGAATACCGTTATGATGGCGTGTGCATTTCATAAGAAGACGGCGGAACTTTGCCGGAAGTTAATTCAGGCGCAGAGCTGTTCCGGACAGGAAGCGGAGGCAGGAAAGATTCTGGCTGATGCGTTCCGGGAGATGGGATATGACGAGGTCACCATTGACGGATACGGCAATGTTCTCGGCTGTATCCATGGAAAAAAGCCCGGTCCCTGCGTGTTGTTTGACGGACACATCGACACGGTGCCGGTTGATGATCCGGCCCAGTGGACGGTGGAACCGTTTGCCGGCACAGTGAAGGACGATAAGATCTATGGACGCGGCGCGTCGGATATGAAGGGTGCCGTGGCAGCCATGGCTTGCGCTGTGGCAAAATACGCCGACGACTGCGGCCGGGATTTTCCTGGCGTGCTGTATGTGGCCGGTGTGGTATATGAGGAATTGTTTGAAGGTGTTTCGGCCAGGATGATCAGCGAAGCCGTACAGCCGGACTACGTGGTAATCGGCGAAGCTTCGGAATTGAATCTGAAGATCGGGCAGCGCGGCCGGGCTGAGATTGTTCTGGAGACCTTTGGAAAGCCTGCCCACTCCGCCAATCCGGAAAAGGGCATCAATGCGGTCCGTATGATGATGCGTCTGCTGGATCAGGTGGATCGGCTGCAGCCGCCGGAGCAGGCAGGCTTGGGCAGGGGAATCCTGGAGGTGACGGATATCATTTCGGAGCCGTTCCCGGGGGCGTCGGTGGTGCCATCCCATTGCATCGCCACGCTGGACCGGCGGTTACTGGTGGGGGAGACCCCGGAGAGTGTACTGATGCCCCTGGAACGAATGATTGCCCAGCTGGGGCAGGAGGATGAGAAGTTCCACGGTCGGGTTTCCCTGCGGGGAGCGGAGCTTTCCTGCTATACGGGGCGTCAGATCTCGGCAAAGCGCTTTTTCCCGGGATGGAAGTTCGACGAGCATGCAGAGTTTATCCGACGGAGTCGGGAGGCCCTTTGTCAGGCGGGCTTGAATCCAACGGTCACCAATTATTCGTTCTGCACCAACGGCAGCCATTACGCCGGAGAAAAGCAGATTCCGACAATTGGATTCGGACCGTCCTTTGAGAATTTGGCCCACACGGTGGACGAGTATATTACGCTGGAGCAGCTGTATCATGCCGCAGACGGATATGTAAATTTGGCTGGTGCGCTAACGTCATGCCCGGTGGAAAAAGTTCAAAAATAATGCCTTGATATCTGCAAAGAAAACTGTATAATAGTGGAAAAGGAATGATATTGGAAAATATAAACTGTAGACCTAATATGCGAGTAGAAGGTGGATGATATGCCAATTCCGGCAAAAAAGGAAATGGAAAAGCGGCAATCTGCCAAAATGAAAGTGTACTATACTTTACGGGAATGGATTATGTATGGTACCCTGGAACCGGGAGAACAGTTAAACGATCAGGAATTGAGTGAATATTTTGAAATCAGCCGGACGCCTGTCCGTGAGGCTCTGCAGATGCTGGAAAACCAAAAGCTGGTAGTAATCTATCCGAACAAGGGCACAGTGGTTTCCTGAATTGATCTGAGCAACCTCGGGAAATGGTATCTGCCGCTGGCACATTTGCATGCTTTAGCTGCTCAACTGGCATGTGATACGATCACTTCGGAGCAGCTGACGCAGCTGCGGCAGATGGATCAGGCGATTATGGAGCATGTGGAGGCCGGCGATGTAGCTGGCACCCTCCGGGCTGATGTCAAATTCCATATCAGAATTCTGGAGTTGGTGGACAATGAGTTCATCATGGAATTTTCTGAGATTTTGATGCTGCATATTCAAAGGATTGAATACTACCTGTTCAGCCGCACCAACAATCATCTGATGTCCTTTACACAGCACACAACGCTGCTGGACGCCCTGGAAAAACGGGACGCCCAGGCAGCGCATGAAGCGATGCTGGCCAATTGGCTAAGTACATTGGAGCGATACAATCGGACTCTGAATCAGATGGAAGCGGCACCGCAGCCGGAAAAGACGAAGAAGGCGGCGCAGGAAAGCGATATCTTTGTCCTAGCATCGCCCAGGGTAAAAAAATCGGGAAAACGCAGGATTGCTCACAGTGAGATTTAACTGAAACTTCACCTGTTCCATTGATGCACAATGCCGATAGCTTACAATACATAGGCAGACGCGTGTCCTTGTAGATCAGGAAACGGCACTATCCGATGGATAGTGCCGTTTCCTGGCGCTTAGTCTCTTATCATATTTGTATTCGGTCGGTTATCTGTGCTTGTCCGGGGACTGCTTCAGAGAACCCTGCGCGCGCCGATGTAACGGCTGGCGTAATAGCTGTCGGAAAGGCTGGTGATCTTTACGCCGCCGGATGCAGCGTGAATGAATTGATTGTTGCCGATATAGATTCCGACATGCGACGCCGCGGCGCTGGTGGAATATGTATTATTGAAAAAAACCAGATCTCCGGCCTGGAGGTTCGAGACGGAATAACCGTTGTTCAACTGCTGCGCAGCAGTCCGGTTCAGACTGTAGCCGAAGTTTTTGAAGACATGTTTCGTGTACCCGGAACAGTCAAATCCGGAGGTGGTGGTGCCGCCCCAGACATAGGGTGTTCCGAGAAAGTTCATGGAGTAATCCACGATTTGCTGTGCCAGGCTGACGTAGGAGGAAGAAGCGGAGTTATATACGGGCTTCTCCGTCAGCTCCAGCAGGTCGCTGCGGATATATCCGGTGGAACCATTGTACTGCACCTTGTACCAGCCGCAGTTGAGGCCGATGATATAAGCCTTTTCTCCATAGGCAAGCTGACAGACCAAATCACCGTCAGAGGAGGGGGTGGAACGCAGATTGACCGAGGAGGTATTGACCTTTCCGTAGCCAAGCTCCACATTCTCACGTTCCTTGAAAGTGATGTACTCTGCACTCATGTAGCCGATGTCCAGATTGTAATCTACCAGATACCAGTCGTCAACCCGGCGGATAATCACCACATTATCACCATAGGAGGCGGTCGAAACAATATCTGCATCGGTATTCGGCTTGGCGCGCAGGCGCAGCCCGTTGGTTTCAACAATACCGATGCCGGTTTTCAGTTCTGTTGCAGATGCACAGATGCTGACCGCCGCAGCGACGGCGATCGCCATCGCAAAAAGCAGGAAAAGCCGTTTTGCTCGTTTCATTCAGGTGTACCTCTCTCTTCACAGATCCACGGTTATTTGGACGCCAGCGCCCGCTCCAGCCAGACACAGCCAACATCCAGAGCTGTGTAAAAGCCGTCTTTTTCGCTTTTCTTCACAATCCGGTCCCGCGATTTCACATTGGGATCCGTCAACTGAAGCTGAACGGACACCCTGGTTGCCAGATCCAGATCGCCTTCCTTTTTGGTTTCCAAAATTTGAAGCATGACGATATGGGAATCAGCCATGCTGCCGTAATATACAATATTGTCCTTCCGCATCAAGGGACGCCCCTTGTACATCAGAAGATCATTTTTCTCAGACATCGTTACCCTCCTGATTAAAATGTAACCAAATTGTAACACATTGTTTCTCACTTGTCAATGGTAAATTGACATAATCTCACAATTCGTCGAATGTCTGGATATGTGTTACAGGATTTGTGGAAACTGCTTAAAAATGGATGTTGAATCTGTGAAGAGAGGTTACAGCAGTGAAGCAGTAAAAACCAGACGGCCTTCGCTGCTGGCGAAAGCCGCCTGGTGGTTCCCGAAACAGCGGAGTCAGTCAAACAGATAATGCCGGACCAGCTCCTGCAGCAGATCATCCCGGTCTATTTTGCAGATGAGGCTGCGGGCATTGTTGAAATTGGTGATATAGGTCGGATCCTCAGAAAGAAGATAGCCGACGATCTGGTTGATGGGGTTGTAGCCCTTTTCGCTGAGGGAATGATAGACGGAGGTCAGAATCTGCTTCATCTCCACCGCGGAATCATCCGGGACTACAAACTTGATCGTATTATCATCCATACAGTCTGCCTCCTTTGATCGACTGCTCTTATCATATAATAGAAAAAACAAGAAGTAAAGAAAAACTTCAAAAAATGGAAAATCCGCCGGGAGGAGCCCTGAAAACAGTGTTCCACCCGGCGGTGATTTTTATAGCAATACTGCCAGGATTATTTTCCGCGGCCGCGTTCAGCGGAGAACGGCCCCCAGTTCCGTCTGCAGCGCCTGGAGCACCCGCTCGATTGCGGCGCTGGAATCTTCGTCAGTCAGCGTCCGGTCGTCAGACCGCAGCTCCAGGGAGAATGCAACTGACTTTTTCCCGTCCGGAACGCCGGCACCGCGGTAGATGTCAAACAGATTGATTTTGCGCAGCAGAGGCCCGGCTGCGCCGGCAATACAGCGCTCTAACTGTGCAATGGTGATCGCCTCGTCGCAGACCAGGGCAAGATCCCGGATCACGGCAGGGAACTTGGGCAGCGGTGTGTACTCCGGATCTGCTCCGTGGGTACGGAAGAGCGCGTCAAACTGGAGCTCTGCGCAGTAAAGCTCTGCAGAGACGCCGTAATTCTGAGCTGTCAGAGGATGAATCTGGCCGAATATCCCCAA
>JAHZEF010000091.1:0-767 GCA_019422005.1 Clostridiales bacterium | reverse complement strand
CAGCGCCCCGGATGATAGGAAGGGTGATCGGAGCAGGCTTCAAAGCGTACATTTTGCGTACGGGTTTCGCGCAGCAGCGCCTCGACAGCCCCCTTCATGGCGAAAAACTCCATACCTCCGCCGTATGCGCCGAGAGACAGCACGCGCTGTTCCTTTGCAAGCCCGCGGTCGCCGCCGGGCAGATAAATCCGGCCCAGTTCATACAGGCGGACGGACTGATTGTGATAGTTATAGTTGCGCGTCAGGATCTCCAGCATGGAAGGAAGCGTTGTGGTGCGCATAATGGAGGTATCTTCCCCCAGCGGATTGCAGATCCGCATTGAAATCCGCAGGGGAGAATCGGCCGGAAGACGGATCTTGTCATAATAAACCGGAGAAATAAAAGAATAGGTGATAATTTCGCTGTAGCCCGCAGCGCGGCATACCTGCCCGAGCCGGCGCTCAAGCTGCTGTTCAGGCGAGTAGCCGCCCAATGTGGTTTGGCCGCGCATCAGCGTAGCAGGGGTCCGGTCACAGCCATAAAAGCGGGCGACTTCTTCCGCCAGATCGGCCATGCCCTCAACGTCACTGCGCCAGGAGGGGACAGTGACCTGGTCTCCGTCCACCTGGAACTCCAGCTTTTTCAGGATCCGAACCATTTCCGCCTCAGAGACATCGGTGCCCAGGAGGCCGTTTATTTTGTCCGGCTCCAGCTTCAAAATCCGGGGCTGCGGTACTGTGTTGAGAATGTCGATGACGCCGTCCAATACTTCTCCCGCGCCCAGCAG
>JAHZEF010000090.1 GCA_019422005.1 Clostridiales bacterium | reverse complement strand
CCGGAATGTCCCCATCCCCAGGTATCCCTCGTCCAGCTTTGCATGCCGGTCCTTCCGGCTTCCGGGCGGGTTCCGGCTGTCGTTCAGATGCAGCGCCCTGAGACGCTGCAGGCCAATGACCCGGTCAAACCGCTCCAGGACGCCGTCCAGATCCCCCAGAATATCATAACCCGCATCGGAAACATGGCAGGTGTCCAGGCAAACGCCCAGCCGCTCCGGTACCGCCGCCCCATCCAGAATCGCCCGGAGCTCCTCAAAGCTGCCGCCGACCTCGCTGCCCTTCCCGGACATGGTCTCCAGCAGCACCACCGTCCGCTGCGCCGGGCGCATAATCGCATTCAGCGCTGCCGTAATCTCCGCAATTCCCGCCGCAGCCCCCTGGCCCACATGGCTGCCGGGATGAAAATTATAGTAGCAATCGTCCAGATGCTCCAGGCGCTGCAAATCGTCCGCCATGGTCTGACGGGCAAACTCCCGCGTCTGTTCCTCCGCGGAGCAGGGATTGATCGTATAGGGCGCATGCGCCACGATGGGTGCGAAGCCATATTCCCTCCGCAGCGCGTTCAGCGCCTGCGCGTCGTCCGGGTCAAAGGGCCTGGCCCGGCTCCCCCGCGGATTCCGGGTAAAAAACTGGAACGTATTGGCCCCGATGGAGCGCGCAGTCCGCCCCATGGCGGCAAACCCTTTGGACGACGAAAGATGGCATCCGACATTCAGCACAATATCTCCCCCTGTTTCTGATTATGATACCACAGTTCCAGGGCTTTTTCCAGTTTTCTTTTCCGGCCTTCCCATGCAATCCAATTTATGGTATCATTTTGGAAACGGGGTGATTCCATGAAATTCGAACGCCAGAAGCTGAAGCTTCTGATCCTGAAAGATCTGTTTGAGCAGCAGAGCGACGAGGCGCATCCTCTTTCCATGCAGTACATTCTGCAGCACCTGGAGGCCTCCGGCATCCGCGCCGAGCGCAAAAGCGTCTATCACGACATCGAATGCCTGATCGAATACGGCATGGATATTCTGCTGCAGAAAGGGCGGGGCGGCGGTTATTACCTGGCCTCGCGGCCTTTTGAGCTGCCGGAGCTGAAGCTCCTGGTGGATGCGGTACAGTCGTCCAAATTTCTTTCGGAGAAAAAATCACTGGAGCTGATCTCCAAGCTGGAGCATCTGGCCAGCACGCACGAGGCCGGCCAGCTGCGCCGCCAGGTGGTGGTCTCCGGGCGCGTCAAAACCATGAACGAGAGCATTTACTACAATGTGGACCGGATCCATGAGGCCATTGCCCAAAACCGCCGCATCACATTTCAGTATTTCGACTGGGGCGTGGACCGGGCCAAGCACTATCGTCCGGGGCCCTATGAGGCCAGCCCCTACGCACTCTGCTGGGCGGACGAAAAATACTACCTGATCGCCGATTCCGCCCGGCACGGCATCACCCATTACCGGGTGGACAAAATGGACGCCATTACGCTGGCCGAACAGCCCAGGGCCATAACAGAGGAAAGCCGCCGTCTGGATCTGGCCGCCTATTCGCGCGCTGTGTTTTCCATGTACAACGGGCAGGTGCACGCAGTACGCATGCGCTTTCACAACACGCTGGCCGGCGTGGTCATCGACCGGTTCGGGCGGGACAGCATTCTGATCCCCGACGGCCCCGACCACTTTGTCTTTACCGCCGAGATCGCCGTATCCCCCATGTTCCTCAGCTGGCTCGCCGGATTCGGCGGCAAGGCGCGCATCCTCACGCCTCAGTCTGTGGCGGATCAGTTCCGTTCGCTGCTGCAGCAGGCTCTGGCACAGTACTCTGCCGACAGCTGAGCGGCCGGCTTTCCACAATCCGGTCGTTTCCCCCGGAGGCGGCGGGCCGCATCTTCCCCTGCGTGCGCTCCCCGCCGCCCGCTTCCCGGAGCCGCCGTCCCGTTCCGACAGATTCAAACGGCCCCCCGCAGACCGGAACGTCTGCGGGGGGCCGTTTTCGGTTTACTCCCTGCGGCCCTTTCCGCCCAGCAGGCTGCGCAGGCGGCAGAGCAGGCCCGCCCCGCCGCGGCGCCGGCCATCCGCCTCATCCCGCGCGTCTTCCGGGGCCTCCGGCTCGTGCAGCGAATGCTCGATGAAATACGCCTGGCTGTCGTTATGCGACAAGGTGCTGCTTTTCCGATAGTATGAGCCGTCGGCCTGCAGGCTGCTGGCCTTCACATTGTCCGCCAGCTCAGTGTTCAAAATCAGCATCAGCATCTGCCGGATCTTCGGATCGCGGACGGGGCATGCAATCTCCACGCGCCGGTTCAGGTTCCGCGTCATCAGATCTGCGGACGCAATCAGCAGCTTTGCCTCCGCCCCCCGGCCAAAGCAATAAATGCGCGCGTGCTCCAAATATCTCCCCACAATACTCGTCACATGAATATTCTCGGTTTTCCCGGGGATTCCCGGACGCAGGCAGCAGATCCCCCGCAGGATCAGCTGAACCTGGACGCCTGCGCAGGAGGCCTCCGCCAGCTTGTCAATTACCTGGCGCTCCGTCATGGAATTGGCTTTGATACAGACATAGCCGTCCGGCCCCTTGGCAATTTCCCGGTCAATCAGCTCCAGGATGTCCTTTTTGATCCCCACCGGCGCCACCAGCAGGTGATCGTACAGCCCCTCCAGGTTTCCCACCAGCATATTCTGGAAGAAGACGGTGCCGTCCACGCCGATGTCCTCCGCTGCGGTCATGAGGCTCAGATCCGTATACATGGTATTGGTCTTTTCATTATAATTTCCGGTGCCGATCTGCGTGATGTAGCGGAGCCGGTCGCCGTCCCGCAGGGTGATCAGGCAGATCTTGCTGTGGCACTTGAAATCCTCCACGCCGTAAATGACGCGGCAGCCCGCATCCTCCAGGAGGCGGGACCAGGAGATATTGTTGGCCTCGTCAAAACGCGCCCGCAGCTCCATCAGCACGGTGACCTCCTTGCCGTTTTCCGCAGCACGGCAAAGGATATGGGCAATTTTTGAGGACGAAGCCAAGCGGTAAATGGTGATCTTGATGGAGACGACGTCCTCCCGCTCGGCGGCCTCGCTCAACAGGCGCAGAAACGGATCCACCTTGTCAAACGGGAAAAACAGCAGGCGGTCCCGTTTCTGAATCTGCTCGATCATCCCCTGCTTTTCATCCAGGCTCTCCGGCCAGCGCGGTACATACGGCACAAACTGCAGCGGCCGGATCAGTTCCGCCGGCAGCATCCGTTCCAGCGTATAGACGTATTTCATGTCCAGCGGGGCCTGGTCAAAATAGATCTGATGCTCTTCCACCGCAATCCTGCGCTTGAGCAGCTTGAGGAAATCCGCGCCGATCTCCCCGTTGATCTCCAGCCGGACTATGGACAGGTGCGACCGCTTTTTCAGCAGTTTGCTCATGCGGTTGCGGAAGTCTCCGTCCGTATCGTCGAATTTTTCCTCGTCATAGCCGATATCCGCGTTGCGCGTTACACACATGATGCAGGTACTGAGCACCTTGTAGCTGCCGAACAGAGACGGCGCCCATTGGAGGACAATGCTCTCCATCCGGATAAAATGGGCCGGGTCATCCGGCATGCACAGAAATGGCGGAAGCGCGTCCGGAACCGGAATCAGCCCCAGGGAATGGTTTTCCTTCTTGTCCTGCAGCAGCGCCGCAACATACAGCGCCTTGCTGGCCAGATGCGGGAACGGATGGTGGCTGTCCACAATCTGCGGCGACAGGATCGGCAGCACCTTCGCCTTGAAATATTGGTTGATAAACTTCCGCTCCTCCGGCTTCTGCGCGCCGGCGCTCAAATCGCAGATTCCGGCTTCCTCCAGCCGGCGGCACACCGCGGCATAGAGCTGATCCTTCAGTTCCACCAACCCGGGAATCACTTCATAGATCCGCTCCAGCTGCTCTCCCGGCGTCATGCCGCTCTTGTTGTCGATTTCGTCCGGCGACATCATGGACAGGTCAAACAGGCTGCCAACCCGAACCATAAAAAACTCATCCAGATTGCTGGTAAATATCGAAATAAACTTGAGCCGTTCCATCAGCGGCACGGACGGATCCGCCGCCTCCTCCAGCACACGCCGGTTAAACCGCAGCCAACTCAGCTCACGGTTTTGCGTATAGCCGTAATCATACACGGCAGGCCGTTCTGCAGAACCTGACACCGTTCATCCTCTCCCTCTTTTTGATCCCGCCCCTGCCCGCGCCAGCGCGCAGCAAGGGCCTTCTATGGTTATTATACAATACTGCGCTGGAAATGTGCAAAGAAAACTCCTGAATTCCGTCAAATTCTTGTAAAATCCCCATTCCCCCCGCTCCGCGATGCGCCCCCGCCGTCCCAGCACTGCAAAACAAAAGAAAATGCACCCGTTTCCGGGTGCATTTCAAAAGCCGGGCAGCTGCTGCGGAAGCGCACATTCAGAGCGCGGCAATGGCCTCGGCCGCCGGGGCAATTTCGGAGAGCTCAGCCTCCTCCACACGTCCCTCGTCCACCAAGGCCGCAACGCCGGGATCGATGGGCAGCCTTGCCAGAATCGGCAGGCCGTACTCCTGCGCCAGCGCGTCGAGATGGCTTTTCCCAAAAATTTCAACCTGTTTTCCGCAGTCCGGACATTGATAGTAACTGTAGTTTTCCACAAAGCCGATGACCGGCACATGCATCATCCGCGCCATATTGACCGCCTTCGCCACAATCATGGAGACCAGATCCTGCGGCGTCGCCACCAGGATCACGCCGTCAATGGGCAGGGACTGAAACACCGTCAGCGGCACATCGCCGGTCCCGGGAGGCATATCGACAAACATATAGTCCACATCGCCCCAGATGACATCCGTCCAGAACTGCTTGACCGCGCCGCCCAGGATCGGCCCGCGCCAGAGAACCGGCGACGTTTCATCATCCAGCAGCAGATTGATCGACATAATCTGGATGCCGCCCCTGCTGACAGCCGGAACAATGCCGTCCTCCGAAGCCTCCCGGCACTCTGAGACGCCAAACGCCTTGGGGATGGACGGCCCGGTAATGTCCGCATCCAGGACGGCCGTACTGCAGCCCCGCTTCGCCATGGCCGATGCCAGAAGGGCCGTCACCGTGGATTTCCCGACGCCGCCCTTGCCGGAAACCACGGCAATCACTTTTTTGACATGGGATTTCGGGTTGGCCGGCGCCAACAGGCTCTCCTGGGTACGGCTGCCGCAGTCGGAACTGCCGCAGGAAGAGCAATTGCCGGAACAGGATTCGCTCATTTTCATGTTTCTCCTTTTGCGTCAAACGCCTTTTTTGTTATTCTAGTCTGCCCGGAATTGAAAGTCAAGATTCTTCCAGGGGGCAGTACGACGGATCCCGGCAGGCACAGCCGGGGCCGCCGACGGCTCTGAAACCGGAGCGGGCGCCGGGCCTACAGCGCGGCGACAAACCACGCCTTCACAAACGCAAACACTTCCCGGAGCTCATAATTGAGCATCAGGAGCCACGGCGTCGTCCTGCTGGCAACGCCGCTGGCGTCCATCCCCAGCGTGCCGGCAATATATTTCGCGCGGCAGAGATGGAACTCGCTGGTCACGATCACCGGATGCTCCGGGGCGATACCCAGCCGCGCAGCAACCGCTGCGGAATACTGGAGATTCTCCCTCGTATTATGCGCCCGCTCTTCCAGATACACTCTGGACATATCCGCGCCCTGCGCTTCCAGGTAGGCGTACATCACCGACGCCTCCGTCACAATTTCGTCGCTCCCCTGCCCGCCGGACACAATCACAGTGATTTGCGGGTTGATTTCCATCAGCTGCAGCGCGGCGTCCAGCCGCTCCCGCAGGGTTCGGGAAGGGCGGTCGCCGTGAATCTGGGCGCCCAGAACCACCGCGTAATCCGCCCGGCGCGCCTCCTCCCACTGGCTGCGCCCCTGAAGGCCGATCAGGCTCATCCCCACCGCCAGCGCTGCAAACACCGCCGCACCAATTGCCCACACCAACACCCGCCATCCCCGTTTCCAGTTCCGCCGTTCAAAATACCAGTCTGCCAGGCACAGGACGCCGTAACCGATCAGGCACAGGCCCGTCATCAGAATGTGCAGCGGAAGCAGTGCAAGAACAACGCCCGCCGCAATCAGCAAGCTTCCAATCCACACGCGCTTCATCCCTGCGCCTCCAGTTCTGCAGACAGCGCCTCCCACTTCGCATACAGCTCTGCCAGGACCGCCTCCGCCTGCTGCTTCTCCTCCATCAGGCGGCTCAGTTCCACATAGTCGCTGGCCGCCTCCGCAATTTTGGGATCATATGCCGCGGCAGCCGCCTCCTGCGCCTCAATCTCCCGTTCCAGCCGGGCAATCTGCTTGTCCAGGTTTTTTGTGCCGCCTCTGGGTTTCCCGCGCCGCTCCTTTTTCTCTCCGGCCGCCGGTTCCGCGGGCTTCTGCTGCCGCTCATGCTCCCGAATGGAACGGTATTTCTGATAGCCGCAGGGATAGTCCCGGATGGAGCCACCGCTCAATTCCCAAATCCTGGTTGCAAAGCGGTCTACAAAATACCGGTCGTGCGATACAAACAGCAGCGTCCCGTCATAGTCGTCCAGCGCCGCCTCAATCCATTCCCTTGAAGCGATATCCAGATGATTGGTCGGTTCATCCAGGATCAGGAAATTGATCTGCTCGTCCATCAGCATGCACAGCCGCAGCCGCGACTGTTCGCCGCCCGACAGGCTGGAAACCGGCTTGAACACGTCTTCCCCCCGAAACATGAACGCCCCCAGCCGGTCCCTCGCCGCCTGTGTGGAGCAGTTTTTTTCGTAGAGCATGGTATCCAGCAGGGACCGTTCCGGATGTGCAAAATGGATGATCTGCGGAAGGTAAGCCGTCCTGACGGAAGGCCCGAACCGCAGCCGGCCGGCCGACGGGGCTTCCTCCCCCAGCAGAAGTTTCAAAAATGTGGATTTCCCTGTGCCGTTGTCGCCCAGGAACGCAATCCGCTGCCCGCCTTCCACCAGCAGCTCCACATCGGAGAACAGCGTGCGGCAGCCGAAGCTTTTGGACAGCCCCCGGATGCTCAGGACTTCGTCGCCGTGGAATTCCTTTTCCGCAAACCGGACCGAGAGCGTCTGCTCCTTTTGGGGCCGCTCCGTTTTCTCAATGCGCTCCATTCTGTGCTGAATGGACATGGCCCTGCGATACAGCGTCCGGTTGTTGATGCCCCACCCCTTCATGCGTTCCAAGGTGTAGCCCAGCTGCCTGATTTTCGCCTGTTCCTGCTCATACTGTCTGCGCTGCAGCTCGTAGCGCGCTTCTTTTTCCTCGACGTAAAAGGAATAGTTCCCACTGTAAAATTCCGCTCTGCCGCCCCGCAGTTCAATCACCCGGTCCACCACGCGGTCCAGAAAATACCGGTCGTGCGAAATCGTCAGAACCGTCCCCTTGAACCGGAGGATGTATTCCTCCAGCCACTCCACGCTTTTGAGATCCAAATGGTTTGTCGGCTCATCCAGCAGCAGGATATCCGTTTTTTCCAGCAGAAGGCGCGCCAGATTGACTCTGGTTTTTTCTCCGCCCGACAGCTCTGAAAACAACCGCGACCGCATCTCCGCCGGAATTCCAAGGCCGTTGCAGGTTTTGTCGGCCTCCACATCCATTTCGTAGCCGCCGCCTGCGGAAAAGCGGGCGGCCAGATCGTCGTACTGCCGCAGAAGTTCCGGCGGCGCATGCTCCGTCATCTGCAGTTCCAGTACCTGCATCTTCTTCCGGAGGTTCTGAAGCTCCCGAAACGCAGCCCGCAGCACGTCCTCCACCGTGTAGTCCGGCGGGTAGTTGGGGATCTGCGAAATCAATCCCAGTTTTTTTCCGGGCGCGACAAAAATCTCGCCGGTATCATAACCGATCTCTCCGGTCAAAATCCGAAACAGCGTGGTCTTGCCTGCGCCGTTGCGCCCCAGAATGGCGACGCGCTCCCCTTCGTTGATTTCAAACGAAAGCCCGTCGAGCAGATTGACGTCCACGTCATAGGATTTGACCAGTTCTTTGACTGATATATCAATCATGGATTGCTCCTTTGGTATTTCTCAATAAATTCCTCTCTGGTAAACAGGAGATTCAGTGCATCCAGCAGCGCGTTGGCCCCCAGATGCTCCGGCAGGGAGAGCTCCCGCTGCATCGCAGCGCGGCGCTGCGCACTGCCCGGGCCGCCGGAAAAGCCCAGCTCAAACAGATCCAGCTTGGTAATCGGCGCGCCGGACGGGCGTGCGGCTTCCCCTTCTATCTCTGCCCCGGCTGCGCGCAGCGCCGCAAGCAGCACCTCCGGGCGCATGCCTTCCACGCCCAGCTTCCCCTCTTTCCCGGGCTTTGCCTTGCGGCGCTCCTTTCCGGCCATGTCCGGAATATAGGCGTGAAGCACGTGCTCCCGCGGAAGGGCGCCCTTGAGATAATTGCGGATCACAAATCCGGCGCCGTCCGGGTCTGTCAGAATGATCAGCCCCCTGCGTTCCGCCACCTGCCGCAAAAAACACAGCAGCTCCCTGCTGCGCATCACGCCAAAGCCCGAGGTTTCAAAAACCGGGGCGTCCACAATCTGCCGGAGCGCATTCTTGTCGTACCGGCCCTCTACCACAATGGCCTGCCGAATCCGAATCATGACCGTGCCTCCTGTGCCAGCCGGATCAGAAGCAGCTCCAGCAGGCGCTGCGGATCATCGTAGGAGAGCTTCATCTGCCGGTCGGTCTCCAGGCACAGCAGCACGGCCCCGGCACAGAATTCCGGCGACAATTTCCGTGCCGCCCCCATGGTCAGGCGCGCCGGATAATCGCCGATGCCGCACAGCTTCATCAGCGCGTCGCCGCCCTTCCCGTTTTCGCTTAAAACCTTTGCGCACTGAATCCGCCGCATCTGCGCGGAAATCGCGCCCAGCAGCAAAATCGGATCCTGCTGCATGGCCAGCAGTTCCCGCAGTTTCACCAGCGCCCGCTCATAGCTGCCGTCCACAATGGCGTTGGAGATGTCAAAGCTCACCGCCGTCAGGGTCGGTTCCACAACGGCGTCGATATCCTGTTTGGTAATCACCGGCCCTGCGGCGTACGACGTCAGCTTCAGAAGTTCCGAGTGCATGGCGCTGAGGGAATGGTCGGTCAGAAACGCCAGATAATCGCTGGCCGCGTTATCAATGTCCTTTCCACCGGCCAGCGCCTGCCTCCGCACCCAGGCACGGAGATCCGACGCCGACTGTCTGCGGAACTGCACCGCCTGCACCCGCTTCTCCAGCACGGCATGCAGCTTTTTCATCCGTTTATCCGGCGCATATTCCACCGTATCATAAAGGAACACCAGGCAGCAATAATCCGGGATATCTTCCAAAATAGCAATCAGTTTTTCCCGCGCGGCCTCGGGCTCCCT
>JAHZEF010000009.1:30891-36498 GCA_019422005.1 Clostridiales bacterium | reverse complement strand
GGACAGGGCCGGGCTGGTCAGCCGCAGAATTCGGTTTTTTCAGACAGAATCATGCAGGAAGAACATTGACACGACATCCAGTGATTGCATATAATACAAATGAAAGGCCCGGTGGCTGCGGGCGGATACAATGGGGAGGAACGGCGGCATGAAGGACTTTGACCCATTTGACGTACGGGAGGACGATGCCCCGGAGCGGCCGGAAGAAGCAGGACGCCGTGAAGCGCCGTCCGGAGCGGGGGCGCCGGGCGCGCCGGAAAACAGGGGACAGGCCGGGGCCGGTATGGCGGCGGGATTGCTGGGCAGGCTGTCACAGCACCGGATCGGCAGATGGATCCGGCGTTTCTGGATCCCGTTGACTGCCGCGGCGGCGGTGATTCTGATATTGGCTGTGTTCGGGAACGCCATTGCGGTTCGGGTTGCGCCGGCGTGGGTTGTCGGCAGAGGCGCCGCCAGGACGGCCGACGCAGTGGAGAGCCGGATTTCAGCCTCCCCGTATCAGGCGCTGATCATGTTTGGAAGTGCGCTGATGGCCGGATCCCTGGAGTGCGAATTCACCTACTTTGATTCATACAGCGACGGATTCGGCCAGGTACGGCTGGTTACCGATCTGGAGCATCACAGGCTCTCGTTTGGCGGCGAGGCAATGGTCAACGGGCAGCACGTGGACGGCGAGATCTTTCTCAGCGACCAGCGGGCTGCGCTTCGCAGTTCCTGGCTGCAGGACTGCTACGGGCTGGCTTACGATACCTTTGAAGAGGATCTGCGCGCCTCTGCCCTGCCGGATGTGCTGGGCCTGACCGAAGAGGAAATCCGGCGGGCGGGACTGGTGATGGGGCAGATGACGGACAGGCCGGAAATCGATCTCCGCGGGTTGGCCGATGCCTGTGCGGAACTGGGAAACTCCTTTTGGAAGGATCTGGAATTCTCTTCGGGCAGCGCCAAAGCCTCCATCGGCGGACGCCGGACGTCCTGTACCGCCGTCACGGCGGAGCTGAGCGGCCGCGCGCTGAGGGGCCTGGCCATGGACGTGTTTGACATATTTGCAGAGGATGAGGGGCTGCGCGGCGCAGCGGCCGTCGCCATGGCCGCAGAGAGCGGCTGTACGCCGGAAGAGGCGGAACAGCTGCTGGACGGCCGGCTCCGGAGCGCTGGAAAGAACCTGGAGAACCTGCTGCGCGGCCTGGACTGCGACCTGGAGCTGACCTGTTATCTGTATCAGGGACGTCTGGTCAGGCTGGAGGCAGCGGGGGAGGTTCTGGCGGACGGCGTGCCCGCCGGCCTGGAGTGCCTGCTGGATTTTGGACAAGACCCCGCCGAGGATGCCTGGAGCTTCAGCTGCGCGCTGACCAACCTGCGCGGCGGCATGATCTCCGCCGGCGCAGAGTACCAGTCCAGTGCGGACAGCAGTTCCTATGCCGGCAGCCTGCGGATTTTCGTGGATGAGGGCTGGGGCGCGGAAACCGTGGTGCTCTCCTCGGATTGGGATCGGGAAAGCGGTGCGCTGGAGGTTTCGCTGGATGATGGGGACGCGGTGCGTTCCATACAGTGCAGCCTGCTGGTTGACAGAAACCGTGCGGAACTGAACGCGGACTGCTTTGACGCCCTGCTGCATTCCAGAGACGGCTATCTGGAACTGCGGCTGACGGCCGACAAACGGGACCGGCCGGAGGATCCGGATTATATCAATCTGGACCGGTGGGATCAGGCTGTCCTGCGGAAGATGGAGGAATCTGCGCCGGAGTGGCTGACCGGGTTTTAGGCGGCCGCCGGATTTTAAAATGGAGGTAAGGGAATATGGGAAGGTTCTGCGGGGAATGCGGGGCGCCGCTGGCGGAAGACGCAAGGTTCTGCGGCGAGTGCGGAGCGGCGGTGGAGCGGCCGCCGGAGCCAGGGCCTGCGCCGTCTGTCCGGGGGCCGGAGGAAGCGCCGGCTGCGCAGCCGGCCCGGGAGAGGAAGCCTCTGCCCAAATGGGTGCTGCCGGTGGGAATTGCGGCCGTGTCCGCGGCGGTTATTCTGACGGCGCTTTCGCTGGTTCTCAAGAGTCTCGGTTCGCCGGAACGGACGGCGGACAAGTTCCTGGCGGCAATGGAGGCGGGGGATTATGCGGCGCTGGCAAAGGTATCGGCGCCGGACGAGGAATCTGCGGAGTTTTCCGAGGAAGCCGCCGCGCCCATGTTCCGGCTCTATCAGGAAAGTGCCCGGTTCCGCAAGGGCGTGGAGGATGCGCTGGAAGAGGATCTGGAACGGATAGAAGACGGGGACGAGCCAAACGAAGGTATGGTTGTCAATCTGCGGCCGGAGAAAAGGTTCCTGCATACGGCCTACACGGTTGTGATCGGAACCTGTGATGTGGATTTAAGCAGTAATCTGGCCTGTACGGTTCAGATTGGCGGCCGTTCTGTGATGCTGGAAGCGGACAGCGACGCTGCGGACGGCTGGGCGGATGTCTACGGCGCGGATTGTGCGCTGGCAGTCTGGAGCAGCGGCAATGCCTATGATATGCTGCCGGGCGCCTATACGCTGAGCAGTACGGTCACCACGTCGTTCGGCGACGTGTTTGAGGCGGAGACGGAACTGGAAATTTTCGATGCCGGAAGCGCATACGGAGAGCTGTACTTTGAATATCAGACGCTGGATGTTTACAATGACGGAAGCATGGATGCGGAGCTGTATCTCGGCGGTGGGCTGTATGGCACCGTGCCCGCAGGCAGCGACTTCCTGATTGCGCCGATCCATGCGGAAACTCAGGTGGAGGCACGGGCGGACGCCGGCACAGGCGAGCCCATGACAGAAACCTTTGACGCCGGAGAGGGATATTTTTATCTGTCCTTTGTGCTGTGTGAGGTGGAGATCCACAACGGGTATGCAGCGCCCATGACCGTCCGCTGCGGCGGCGAACTGCTGGAAACGGTGGAGCCGGGCGAGAGCGCCGAGCTCAGCGGACTGCCGTCCGGCACAGAGCTGACCATGCAGCTGTATGAGGAGGTTACAGAGCCGGTCGCCTATGTCTGCGAGTATGAGTCGGATTATCTGTATCCGGAATTTTCCCTGACGGAGAAGAATGCGGACGCGGTGGACGAGGCCGTCAGAGCGTATATAACCGGCGGCCTGGATGCGTACAACAGGCAGGATACGGCCGCGCTGGCCGCTATGGATCAGACGGAGTTTTCTGCCATGCTGGCTGCGGAAGTGGAAGAGAACCTGGGCTATACGCTGGAGGAAGACGGCTTTACCTATGTGTCTCAGATCACCATGGGAGAACTGGAATGCAGCGAACTGGAGATCGGCGCAGAGGAGGCGGAGGCGCCGGCAGCGGTGGCCTATTATGAGATCCCCTATGAGAACCATGAGACTGTCACCACACAGGACGGGACGGTTGAAGAGAATACGACGGAGGGCAGCCTGTACTACGCGTTTACGGTCCGGTATACCGACGGCGCCTGGTCCATTGCCGGCGCTGTTTAAACTTCAGAGAAAAGAATCAGGAGGAAACGAAGATGGCAAAATTCTGCACATACTGCGGCAAACCGCTGCCGGAAAGCGGCGTTTGCGACTGCGAGGAAGCGGCTGCCCGCGCTGCGGAGGCCCGGGAGGCTCCCCCGGCGGCGGATACAGCAGCCCCGGACACGGTTCCGGAGCCGGCAGACGCCGCCGCACAGACCGCTTCGGCGTCCGAACCGGGCGAGGCGGAAGCCCGGACTGCGGAGCCGGCGCCTGAAACGGGCGCGGCCGCGGCAAAGAACACGCTGATTACGGAAAATGTCTATGTGAAAAAGACAAAAGAGGCGGTGAACCAGTCGGTTCCCTTCCTGAAGGAGTATTGGAAGGAGCCGATGCAGGCTACGCTTCGGGTGATGCGCGAGAAGAATATGGCGCTTTCCATCGTTATGATGGTGGTCAATGCTCTGGTGACGGGGCTGCTGCTGTTTACCTGCTTCAGCAGGCTGGCGGGCGAGGTGCGGTCTGCGTCGAGGGGATTGTCCGGCCTGTTCGGCGGCTCCGGACGGGTGGATGTTTCTGTCCCGTTCTTCACGCATCTGCTGATGGGCGTCCTGATGGCTGCGCTGGCCCTGGCGCTTTCCGCCCTGGCCCTGTTTGCGCTGCTGAAGCTTTTGAAGATCAACGCCAGCTTCAGCTACCTGGTGATGGCGGGGGGGGTCAACAGCGTCCTGTGCACGGCGTGCCTGGTCCTGGCGCTGCTGTGCGCCCTGTTCGGCTGGGCGACGGCCGTCCTCCTGTTCCTGCTGCTGGCCGCTGCGGCATGGGTGATCCTTGGCGTCCTGCTGCTGGTCAAGGTCTTTGGCGTCCGGATTTCCGGATTGATGCTGACGCTGAGCTCGGCGCTGTTTGCCGTGGTACTGGCGCTCAACTGCTGGCTGGGCGGCAAGCTGGTCCTTGGAGCCGCGGGGCAGATCAAGGTGGAGGATGTCAAGATCAAGGAAGCGATTGAGGAAATCGGAGATCTGGATCTGGAGGATCTCTTCGGCCAGATGATGGGATCGGCAATGTATGGCTTTTAAGCGGGCGCATGCCGGCCGGCGTCGGAAATTTCCGGCGCCGGCTTTGCTGTGTGCGTCCGGCCATCGGCGGCCCCGCTCTTCGGGGACGCCGGATCAAACACAGGCTGTAATGGGGGGATTGCATGATGAAGCTGCGGATGCCGCGATATTTTGAACAGTTTCACTGTGTGGGCGGAGACTGCCCGGACACCTGCTGCCGGGATTGGGAGGTGGTTCTGGAGCCGGAGACTGCGGAGCGCTACCGGGCTGTGCCGGGGGCGCTGGGGGCAGATATCCGGTCGGCCCTGACAGAGGCGGATGGGGAACCCTGCCTTTTGCTGCGCGGCGGGTTTTGCCCGATGCTGGATGCGCGCGGGCTGTGCCGGATTCAGCTGGAACTGGGGGAGGCGTACCTTTCCGGATCCTGCAGGCAGCATCCGCGGTTTGCCGAGGAGTACGGTGCGCTGCGGGAGTGGAGCCTTTCCCTGGCCTGCCCGGAGGCGGTGCGCCTGATGCTGGCAGAGGGGGAGCCGATGGCCTTTTCAGAGGCCCTCACGGACGAACCGGTGGTCTCATACCATGATCTGGATCCGGGGCTGTATCTCAGGCTGTCGGCGGCGAGAAATACGGCGTTCGCCCTGGCGCAGGACAGGACGGCGCCCTGGCAGACAAGGCTGGCACGGCTGCTTTCCTTCGGCGCGCTGCTTCAGAAGCAGCTGGATCAGCACCGCCTGTGCCGGCTGGAGACGGTGACGGCGCGCTTTGCCGAAGGGCGGTATCCGGCGACGCCCGCGGTCGGCGGGAATCCGGAGGATGCCGCCGCCCTGACGGCATGCCTCCGGGAACTGGAACCGATCAACCGGGCGTGGCCGGAACTGCTGGAGGAGACGCTGGGGATGCGCCTGACGGCGGAAGACCGGCGCCGCTTTGCAGAAGAGACTGCGCAGATTTCCTATGAGTATGAACATTTGATGGTTTATTATCTCTACCGGTATTTTCTGAAGGCCGTGACAGACCGCCGGCTGCTGCCCAGACTGCAGCTGATGGCGGTGGGGGTGCTGGTTGTGCGCCAGATGGAGGCTGCGCGCTGGCTGCGGAGCGGGCT
>JAHZEF010000009.1:19415-30881 GCA_019422005.1 Clostridiales bacterium | reverse complement strand
CAGCCGGGAGGTGGAGCACTCGGAAACGAATCTGCGGCTGCTGGACGGCATGTTTGCCGCGGAAGCGCGGCTGACGCCGGCGTTTTTGACCGGCGCTGCCTGGTAGGCGCTCTTGACACCGATGGGGCGGTATGGGATAATTGATAAAAACGCGCCGGCGCCGCCGGCTGGAAATGGAGAATACGCTATGAATTATTTGGGAATTGATCTTGGGACGTCCTCCGTCAAACTGATTCTGATGGGAGCGGACGGAACCATCCTGCGGACGGTTTCCAGGGAATATCCGCTGTCCATGCCCCATACGGGCTGGTCGGAGCAGCGCCCGGAGGATTGGTGGGAGCAGACAAAGGCGGGGATCCTGGAACTGATGGACGGCGTCGATCCGTCCTCCCTGGCGGGCCTCAGCTTCGGCGGGCAGATGCACGGCCTGGTGATTCTGGACCGGGAGGATCGGGTGATCCGCCCGGCAATCCTGTGGAATGACGGACGGACGGGAAGGGAGACTGCATACCTCAACGATGTGATCGGCCGGGACCGGCTGGCGCGCTGCACAGCCAATATTGCGTTTGCCGGCTTTACGGCGCCCAAGCTCCTGTGGGTAAAGGAGCACGAGCCGCAGAATTTTGAACGCATTTCGAAGATTATGCTGCCCAAAGATTATCTTGCCTATCGGATGACAGGCGTTCACTGCTGTGATTACTCCGACGCCTCCGGCATGCTGCTGCTGGATGTGGCGAACAAGCGCTGGTCCGGGGAGATGATCGAACTCTGCGGGATTTCGGAAGCGCAGCTTCCGCAGCTGTTTGAAAGCTATGAGCCGGTGGGCACCCTGCTGCCGGCGGTGGCTGCGGAGCTGGGGCTGCCGTCCTCTGTAAAAGTGATGGCGGGCGCAGGCGACAATGCGGCTGCCGCAGTGGGTACGGGGACGGTAAAAGACGGCGCGTGCAATATCTCGCTGGGGACGTCCGGCACGGTATTCATTGCCGACGATACGTTCCACATGCCGGAGAACCATGCGCTCCATGCGTTTGCCCATGCGACCGGCGGGTTCCATCTGATGGGCTGCATTCTCAGCGCCGCCTCCTGCAACAAATGGTGGATGGAGGAGATTCTCAAAGCCTCGGATTATGCCTCTGAGCAGCGCGCGTTCGTCCCCAACGGCGAAAACCAGGTGCTGTTTGCGCCGTATTTGATGGGGGAACGTACGCCCCACAATGATCCGGACGTCCGCGGGGCCTTTGTGGGCCTGTCCATGAATACGACCAGGGCGCAGATGACGCAGGCCGTTCTGGAGGGCGTTGCTTTTGCAGTCCGCGATTCAGTGGAGATCGCAAGAAGCCTGGGCGTAAAAATTGAAAAGACCAGGATCTGCGGCGGCGGTGCAAAAAGCCCCGCCTGGAAGCAGATCGTTGCCGACGTCATGCGGATGCCGGTGGAGTCCATCGCCACGGAGGAAGGCCCCGGCCTGGGCGCCGCCATGCTGGCGGCAGTGGGATGCGGGGAGTACGGCAGTGTGCAGCAGATCGCAGACGCCATGGTTCGCGTGACCAGCGTTGTGGAACCCAACCCGCAGGCGGCGGATCTCTACGACGGCGCCTATGAAAAGTTCCGCCGCGTGTATCCTGCGCTCAGGACGCTGGAGGGATAACGCCGCCCGCTCCGGAGAAGGCCGGATGATGGAAAAAGGACAGCCGACGCAGCCGGCTGTCCTTTTGTCCGATTGGGGGGAACGGGACGCGATGGGGGCGCCGTTGTCACAGCCGGGAAAAGACCTGCCCGATGGGCGCACGGAGCACCAGATCCGCGCGCTGGTCAACCGGCGTGACGTCCCGGTTGATCAGCACCAGGCGATGGCCGCGGTAGTACTGCAGCAGGCCGGCGGCGGGGTAGACCGTCAGGCTGGTGCCGCCCACAATCAGCAGATCGGCGTGCCGGATGGCATCCACTGCACCCTGGATGCAGGCTTCGTCCAGCGCTTCTTCGTACAAAACCACGTCAGGCTTGATCAGGCTGCCGCAGCGGTCGCACAGAGGAAGCGAGACCGAATCCCGCACCGTCTCCGGGCCAAACGCCCTGCGGCACTGCATGCAGTGATTCCGGTATACAGAGCCGTGGAGTTCATAGACTTTCCGGCAGCCGGCCTTTTGATGAAGGCCGTCAATATTCTGCGTCACGACGGCCCGCAGCCTGCCCTCCTGTTCCCACTGCGCCAGTTTTTTGTGGGCGGCGTTGGGCGCTGCATCCAACGGAAGCAGCTTCTCCCGATAAAACCGATAAAAAGACTCCGGGTGTTCCAGAAAGAAGCTGTGGCTCAGTATGGTTTCCGGCGGATCGTCAAATGTCTGACGGTACAGCCCGTCCACACTGCGGAAATCGGGAATGCCCGATTCCGTGCTGCAGCCGGCTCCGGTGAAGGCTACGATGTTCCGGCTCTCGCCGACCCATTGCGCCAGCGTTTCAATGTTGTCCATTTGCTCGCCTCCTTACTGCCAATGGTACAGCACCACGGGAAAAGGATCAACTGTCGGAACAGACAAAAAGCGGGCGGGGCCTTTGGAGCTGCCCGCAGGCGGCCGTGATATCCGAAGGCGCCCGACACGCCGGCGTCTGGCTCCGATGCGGCTGCACCGCATTCCGGGCCCTTCACACGGCCGGCCGCTGCGCCGCCCTGAGCGTTTTTCCTCTCCCGGGAAAAGCAAACGCCCTGCCCGCCGGCCGGACAGAGCGGAGTGTATGGGGGAAGCAGGCGGGGGCTGCAGTACATGGCCGGCCTGTATTCGCGCCGGAGGGGATTCCGCCCCCGGGCCGTGGAGCGGCCGTTTTCCGCGATCCGGCAAAGTGAATGGGCGGAACCGATGAACGCAGGCCGGAAAACGATCCCTGTGGAACCGCCGGTATCCCCTCTACTCGGGGAAAGGGGAGGTGCCGCCGTCCGGAGGGTTCCAAAGCCCCCGGCGTGCCCGGAATGCCGATATGGGGTGCCTCCCCCTGCACGGCGCCCGGCCTTCCGGCGGCGGGACGCATTTCCGTTCAGATGTTTTTGTATGATTCCGCGAAATATGGCTGCATCAGCCGGAGGGTTCGGGGTTGCCCTTCGGTTCACGGAGCTCCTCATCCAGTTCTGCCAGCAGGCGCTGATCTGCCTTTGTGGTGAATTCCAGCTTTTCATACAGATCCGGCCGGCGCAGCCGTGTGCGCAGGATCGCCTGTTTGCGGCGCCAGTCCCGGATTTTTGCATGGTGGCCGGACAGCAGGACAGGCGGCACAAGCAACCCGTGCCACTCCTCGGGGCGGGAATATTGGGGATATTCCAGCAGCCCGTTCCAATGGCTCTCCTCCTCGAAGCATTCCGGATCGGAGAGCACGCCGGGGACCATCCGCGCCACGCAGTCGGCCACGGCCATTGCAGGGATCTCCCCGCCGGTCAGGACGAAATCTCCCAGTGACAGCTCCTCGTCCACACACTCGTCGATGAAGCGCTGATCGACGCCCTCATAGTGCCCGCAGACCAGAATCAGATTCTCATGGCGCAGCAGATCCTTCGCCTTCTGCTGGCAGAAGGTTTCACCGCACGGAGAGAGGAAAATGGTGTGAACCGGGCCGCCGGCTTCATCGCACAGGTGCGTCCAGCAGCGGTACAGGGGATCCGCCTGCAGGATTGCGCCGTGACCGCCGCCGTAGGGATAGTCGTCCACCTGATTTTGCCTGCTGGCGGTGTAATCCCGGATCTGGTGCGCCTCAATACGGATGAGGCCGCGCTCCTGCGCGCGGCCCAGAATGCTTTCATTCATCATATCGCCGACGGTGTCGGGGAAGAGCGTCATGATATCAATTCTCATCGGTCCGCATCCCCCTGATCAGCCGCACATGGACGGCGCCGCCTGCCGGATCCACCCCACGGAGGAATTCCGATACGGCCGGTATCAGATACTCATGCTCGCCGCGGACCACATAGACGTCGTTGCCCGGCATGGTCAGCACATCGGCGATCCGCCCGATTTCCAGGCCGTCGGCAAAGACCGGCAGGCCGATCAGATCCGCAATAAACACCGCGCCGTCCTCCAGCTTCAGGCCGGTGCGATCGATTTTCAGAATTTTGCCGCGGAGCAGCTGGGCGGCCTCCAGGTCGTCCACGCCGCGAAGCTTGGCCAGCACCATGGACTTGTGGACGCGGGCGGACTCCACTGCATAGGGCGCGCCGTCCAGATAAAATGTCTGAAATCCGGTCAGGAATTCCGGACTGTCCGCCCAGGGCATGATTTTGACCTCACCGCGGACGCCGTGCGTATTGACAATCTCGCCTGCTTCCAGGAACCGGTCCTGCATGGGCGTTTCCTCCTTTGCAATCAGTGTATCAGGGAATGACGGGGGTTCCGGCGCCGGCGGACCGGCCGCATATGGATTGTGCGCGGCAGGGATGCCGCGCACAGTTCGTTAGTCGACGATCTCGACGGAAACCTTTTGTCCGGTGCGCTGCGCAACAGACTTGACAATGGTGCGGATTTCCTTTGCGATCCGGCCCTGACGGCCGATGACCTTGCCCATGTCCTCGGGGGCCACCCGAAGCTCCAGGACGGTTGTATCGCCCTCGACCTCCGTCACCGTGACGGCGTCGGGATTGTCCACCAGGTTTTTTGCCATGTAGAGCAAGAGTTCTTTCATTGTGCAGTCTCCTTCGGGGCTCACAGAACGCCGGCCTTTTTCAGCAGCGCCTTCACCGTATCGGTGGGCTGAGCACCGTTCTTGATCCACGCCTGGGCCTTCTCCGCATCGACGGTGACGGTGGCGGGATCGGTCAGCGGATTGTAGGTGCCGATTTCCTCGATGCAGCGGCCGTCGCGGGGAGAGCGGGAATCGGCGACGACAATCCGGTAATAGGGATTCTTCTTGGCGCCCATTCTGCGCAGTCTGATTTTAACCATGGGGTTTCACCTCCAAATTTCCTTTCTGATATCTCGAAAGCGCTCCGCCGGACGCCGGCCCCCGCGTTGCGGAAGCGGCAGGCAGGGCGGAAAGGCGCTTTGCGAACAAACTTACATACCCGGCAGACCGGGGAATCCGCCCATGCCGCCGAACCGGCCCATCTTGCCCATCCGCTTCATTTTGCGGGAAGCGCCGGGGCCGGAAAACTGCCGCATCATCTGCTGCATGGCTTCGAATTGCTTGAGCAGCCGGTTGATTTCTTCAACTTTCACACCGGCCCCGGCGGCAATGCGGCGCTTCCGGCTGTGGTTGAGGCAGCTGGGATTCTCGCGCTCATAGGGCGTCATGGAGAGGATGATGGCTTCGATATGGGCCATGGCCTTTTCGTCCACCTTGGCGTTCTGAAGCGCGGAGGCATTGACGCCGGGCATCATGCCCAGCACATCCTGCAGATTGCCCATGTTCTTGAGCTGGACAAGCTGGTCATAGAAGTCGGCCAGGGTGAATTTATTGGTTTTCAGCTTCTGCTCCAGTTCGGCGGCCTTTTTCTGGTCAAAGGCCTGCTCGGCCTTTTCGATCAGCGTCAGCACGTCGCCCATGCCCAGGATCCGGGAAGCCATACGGCCGGGATGGAACGGCTCGATCTGATCCAGCTTTTCGCCGGTCCCGATAAATTGAATGGGCTTGCCGGTGACGGCCCGGACAGAAAGCGCGGCGCCGCCTCTGGCATCGCCGTCCAGCTTGGAGAGCATGACGCCGTCGATATCCAGCATTTCGTTGAAGGCAGAGGCGGCGTTGACCGCATCCTGGCCGGTCATCGCATCCACCACCAGAAGGATTTCTGTCGGCTGGACGGCGGCTTTGATGGCCTTGAGCTCCTCCATCAGCGCCTCGTCGATATGAAGGCGGCCTGCGGTGTCGAGGAAGACCATATCGTTGCCGTGCTTGTCCGCGTGGGCCACGGCGGCCTTGGCGATTTCCACCGGATTGGTCTGGCCCATCTGGAAAACGGGAATATCCAGCTTTTCGCCGACCACCTGAAGCTGCTTGATGGCCGCGGGGCGGTAGATGTCGCAGGCAGCAAGCAGCGGACGCTTGCCCTGCTTCTTGAAAAGGCCGGCCAGCTTGGCCCCGTTGGTGGTTTTGCCGGCGCCCTGCAGCCCCACCAGCATCACGACGGTGGGCGGCCTGGAGGCGATCCGCAGCTTCTGGTTTTCGCTGCCCATCAGCCGGGTCAGCTCTTCGTTGACGATCTTGACGATCATCTGCGCCGGCGTCAGGCTTTCCAGCACATCGGAGCCGACGGCCCGTTCTGTGACGGACTTGATGAAATCCTTGACGACCTTATAGCTGACGTCGGCCTCCAGCAGCGCCAGGCGGATTTCACGCATGGCCTCCCTGACGTCGCTTTCTGTCAGGCGGCCCTTGCCGCGGAGCTTCTTGAACGCGGCGGATAATTTTTCAGTCAGACCTTCAAATGCCATGTGCTACTCCTTTATGGAATCTGCGGCGCGGAGAATTTCTCCGGCCAGGGCACGGACGGCGTGATCGCCGGACGCCGCCAGGGTGCGGGCGGCGGCGGAGATGGCGGACAACGCCCGCTGAACCTGCGCGGCGCGGGCTACGCAGCCGATCTTTTCCTCGCAGCTTTTCAAAACGGCTTCTGCCCGGACAATGGAATCGTGGACGCCCTGCCGGCTGATGCCTTCATCCTCGGCAATTTCAGCCAGGGAGTAATCCTGATTATAGTACAGATCAAAACAGGCCTTCTGCTTTTCCGTCAGCAGTTCGCCGTAGTAATCATAGAGAAGGGTCATGGTAACGGAATCGGATTTCATGGCGCCTCCTTTGATGTGAAGGGAAAAACCTTGACAGCATGGTTCAGTATATCAGATTCCGCAGGCGGTGTCAAGGCTTTTTTCTTGACAGCGATCAGCTCGGTTTTGAAAAACTGCATTTACAATTTTCAATCATTATGTTAACATGGTAAGGATTTTATAAGTAAAACTGGAATCCGGGATCTGGAGGCACATATGAAACGAACCATACATAAAACAGTAGCGGCGGTCCTGGCAGCGGCGGTCCTGATTGGATCGGCCGCAGCTTCGGGCCTGGGGACTTTTCTGCGGCAGGACAGCCTGGAACTGTCGGATACGGCGCGGATGACCCATGGCCAGCTGACCAACAGCGCTGTGAGCAGCGGGCAGCTGACGGAAAACATTCTGGAATATGAGCCGGAATCCGGCCTGCGGCCCATTGTGGCATACGGCACCACGCTCTATGGCCGCAGCAATCTTGATTATGTGGCGGAATACCTGGCCGGTACCGGGAAGACGGTAACGGCCGGCGTCAACGGCAGCTTTTTCACCATGGCCACCGGGGTCCCCATGGGCCCGGTCATCACGGAAGGGGTTGTGCGCTCCGGCAGCAGCGGGCAGGCCGTCGGGTTCCGGGAAGACGGCACCGCGGTGATCGGGCAGCCGCTGCTGGATATCCGGGTGCAGTACAACAACGGCGAATGGGGCAGCGTCCTGTATAACAAGACAATGACCAAGTCCAACGGCGCCATTCTGTATTCCAGAGACTTTGATTACAAGACCAAGAATACCATCTCCGGCTATCATGTCCTGCTGAAGCCGGATTCGGATGAAATTGTGCCCGGGGAGACGATTACGGCGCAGGTTACGGGAATTGTCCAGGATACCGCCTCCTGTGAAATCCCCGAAGGATGCTTTGTGCTGGCCATGGCGACGGAGACGGATTACGCGTATACCTTTCAGCGCCAGATCGGCGCGCTGCAGGTGGGGGACACGGTGTCCATCAGCTGCACGGTTGCAGAGGAATGGGCGGACGTGACGTACGCCTGCGGAGGGGACGAACTGCTGGTGGAGAACGGCACGGCGAAAACCAGCTTTACGCTGAATACCGCCAAGAGCCGCGCCGCCCGGACTGCGGTGGGGCTGAAGCGGGACGGAACGCTGGTTCTGTATACGGTGGATTATGGAAGTTCCGGATATTCCACCGGCATGACGCTGGCCGAGCTGGCGCAGCGGATGGAGGAGCTGGGCTGCGTCACGGCGTTGAACCTGGACGGCGGAGGCTCCACGACGTTTGCCGCCCGGTATCCCGGCGAGAGCAAGCTGACCACGGTCAACAAGCCTTCCGACGGCGCTCAGCGCAAATGCGCCAATTTTATTTTCCTGGCGCGTGACGCCACGGCAGCCGGCGAGGCGGCGCATCTGCACCTCTATCCCTATGACGCCGCCGTGCTGGCCGGCGGCCGCCTGACGCTGACTGCCAAGGCCACCGACGCCGATTACAATGCGGCGGCGCTGCCGGACGGGATTTCCTACTCGGCTTCCGGCGGAACCGTCAGCGATGCCGGCGTCTTTACGGCCGGCAGCAGCGCGGGTACGGCCGTCGTACGGGCGCAGGCGGACAACGGCGCCGAGGGGTCCCGTTCCGTCCGGGTTGTCACAAACCCCTCGTCCATCTCGGTGCGGGACGAGGCCACGGGCCAGACGGTCACCAGCCTGACGGCCGCGGCGGGCAAAACGGTGGATCTGACGGCTGTGGCTGCGCTGTACGGCTACAACCTGACTGCGCAGGACGACTGCTTCACCTGGTCGGTATCCGACGGAATCGGGCAGATTGACGCAAACGGGGCCTTTACGGCTGCAGCGGTCACCTCCGGAGTCAGCGGAACCATTACCTGCTCTGCCGGAACCGCCAAAGCCTCGGTGACGGTGACGGTAACGCCTCTGGCGCCGGAAGGCGGCGCCATTCACGGGTTCGAGCCGGGGCAGGCGGAGGCGGTTTCCGGCACCGGTATGGCCGTGTCGGAAAACCGGGATCTGAACTATGTGCGCTACGGCACGGCCAGCCTGCGGGCGGAGTATGACCTGACGCAGCCGTCCTCCGGCGCGAAACGGCAGGTCAGCGCCGGCCTGACGGCGGAACTGCCTGCGGATGCGGATACCGTGGGGATCTGGGTCTATGGCGACGGCTCCGGCAACAGCCTGTCGCTGCTGTTCCAGGTCGGGGAGGCCGTTTCTTCCAAGTGGATCACGCAGCTGGGCTTTACCGGATGGAAGTATGTGAGTACGGAGATTCCGGCGGGGGCGTCGGCGGTGACGGGCTTTGCCGTGACGGAGCATGAAAACCGGACGGCGGAGACAGGCGTCCTCTATCTGGATCAGCTGATTGCGGCCAAGGGGGCGCTGAACGATACGACGCCTCCGTCCGTGACGGCGGTGCAATCCGGCGGCAGCCTGAATCTTACCGCAGCGGACGCTGACAGCGGCGTGGAGCGGGTGACGGTCACGCTGGACGGAGAAGCGCAGACGGTGACGATGGTTTCCGGCAAGGCGTCCGTTGCCCTGCCCGAGGACGGCAAGGCGCATCAGGTGCGGATCACGGCCGCCGACCGGTGCGGGAACCTGACCTCCAGGACGGTGGCAATCTCCGGCACGCTGGTCAATCCGTTTTCGGATCTGAACAATCACTGGTCCCGGGTGTATGTGGATTACTGCTACCGGGAGGGAATGCTCAACGGCTCCGAGGACGGCAGCGGAAATTTGCTGTATCGCCCGGATGATTCCATGACGCGGCAGGAATTTGCGGCGGCGGTTGTCCGGTTCCTGGGCGTGGATACCAGCCTGTACAGCGGCACGGTGTTGCCGTTTGCAGACAATGCGTCGATCTCTGCCTGGGCGCTGGATGCCATGAAGGCGGCGTATTCCCTGGGGCTGATTACCGGTACCGGGACCGGCGGCGCGCTGTATGCCAATCCGACCGCCACCATCACGCGGCAGGAGGCCATGACCATTCTGGGCCGAACCCAGGAACGGGGCTATGCCGAGGATCCACTTTCCGCCTTCTCCGACGGCGCCTCTGTGGCGTCCTGGGCGAAAGGCTATGTGGGGGCCATGGTGAGCCGCGGCGTGATTTCCGGCTCCAACGGCAGGCTGAACCCCGGCGGCACGGTTACCCGCGGCCAGGTGGCCAAGATGCTGTATGGCCTGTACTGAACGGCCGGTTCTGAACAGGCAGGCTGCCGGCAGACCGGCTGTCCGGAAGCTGCGGCGGGCCGCGCTGCATTGCAGCGCGGCCCGCCCGGCGCCTGGGGCGGCCCGGAATCACGGCGTGCAGGACGCGGCCCGGCGGGGCCGCGTTTTTCAAAAGGGAGGGCTTGATATGAAACGATGGATCGCCTGCCTGCTGGCGGCGCTTCTGCTCGCCGGCGTACTCGGCGGCTGCACCGGCATGCCGGCTTTCCCGGCCGCCGGGCCCCCGAGGATTGCAGCAGGGGAAGGAACGGCAGACTCGGCCGCCGTCCCGGCGGCCGGAGAGCCGGCGGATCTGGGGACGGAAGCGCCGTTTTCGATCCTGTTTCTGGATGTGGGGCAGGCGGACGCCATGCTGGTCAGCTGCAGCGGCGCGCACATGCTGGTGGACGGCGGAACTTCGGCGGATTCCGACGTGGTGTCCTCTGTGCTCCGGAGCCGCGGAATCGAGGTGCTGGACTATGTGGTATGCACCCATGCGCATGAGGATCATGCGGGCGGTCTGGCCGGCGCGCTGAATACATCGAAGGCGGAAGTGATCCTTGCGCCTGTGACGGAAGCGGAACAGGCGGGCTTTTCCGCGTTTGCGGCCTGTGCAGACCGGCAGGGAGTCCCCATCACCGTGCCGGAGCCGGATCAGACGTTCCGGCTGGGAGAGGCGCAGGTTCAGGTGCTGGGGCCCCGGAGGGCGTACGAGGAAACAAACAACACCTCTCTGGTGCTGATGGTGACTTACGGTGAGACCAGATTCCTTCTGACCGGCGATATGGAGAGCAGGGCGGAGCAGGATCTGGTGGAGGCCGGATGCGCCCTGCAGGCGGATTTGCTGAAAATCGGCCATCACGGCAGCGATACGTCCACATCATATCGGTTTCTGAACGAAGTGATGCCGGACTATGCGGTCATTCAGGCGGGCCGGGATAACGATTACGGCCATCCGCGGGAGGAGGTGCTCAGCCGCCTGCGGGATGCGGGCGCGGCGCTGTACCGCACGGATCTCCAGGGAGATATTCTGGCGGAATCCGACGGGAGGGCTGTAACGGTAACGCCGGCGCGCAATGCGGGGATTCAGACCAACCCCACGGAACTGGCGGAGGGGCAGACGTACTATATCGGCAATCTCCGGACCCGGAAATTTCACCGCCCGGACTGCGGCAGCCTGCCGGCGGAACGGAACAGGGTCTGGTTTTACCATCGTTCCGGGGCGGTGGAGGCAGGCTATGCGCCCTGCGGGCAGTGCCGGCCGTAGAGGCGCGTGCCTGCATCCTGCCTGCGGACGCTTCATAAGAGCGGAGGAATGGAATGAGCAGGGGGCGTCCGCCCCCTGCTCAGCATTTGCCCCCGCTTCCCTGCACGGGCTGTCCGCATGGCCCTCCGACATGCCCGGCAGGCTTCCGGGATCCGGAGGGCCTGCCGGCGGATGCAGGGCGGCGCCGGTGAGCGTCAGCGCATATCCCCGCGCCTGCCGAAGGTCCTG
>JAHZEF010000009.1:0-19388 GCA_019422005.1 Clostridiales bacterium | reverse complement strand
ATACCGCTTCCACGCGCCGGAAAGGAAGCGCGGCAGGTAAAACAGATCGCGGATGATCCAGTCCAGAAACATGGCGGCCCATACGCCGACGACGCCCCAGCCCAGCCGGACGCCGAGAAGATAGCTGAAGCCGACCCGGAACACCCACATGGAGAATACCGCAGCGGCCGAGGTAAAGCGGACGTCATTGGCGGCCCGCAGGGCGCCGGGCAGAATAAAGCTCGGAGCCCAGAACAGCGGTACGGCAATGCAGTTGAGCGTAATCACCTGCCGGATATAGCCGGTAGTCTCCGGAGAGGCGTGATAGAGGCGGATGATCAGCGGCAGCAGAAGCATCACCAGGCCGCTGGTGGCAGTGAGCATAAGGGCGCCGGCGCCGGTGAGCGTCAGCGCATATCCCCGCGCCTGCCGAAGGTCCTGCGCGCCGACACATTGGCCCACTACCGTGACGATCGCCAGGCTCATGGCCTGCCCCATCAGGATTGAGAGGGCGCTGATGTTATTGGACATGGCGTTGGCGGTGATTTGCGCGGTTCCGAAGCCGGAGATCATGCCGACCACGATGATCTTCCCGAACTGGAACATTCCGTTCTCCACGGCGTTGGGGATGCCGATGGTCAAAATCCGGAAAATCAGCCGGCGGTCCGGGCGCATGCCGCGGACCGGCCCCAGGCGGATGGGCTGATCCTTCCGGCACAGCAGCGCCAGCATGACGGCGGCGGCCACGATGCGGGAGACCAGCGTCGGAATGGCCACGCCGGCGACGCCCATGCCGACGGCATAGATCAGAATGGCGTTGCCGCCCAGATTGATGGCGTTCATCAGCAGGCTGACCTGCATGCTCAGCCTGGAGTTGCCCTGTGCGCGGAAAATGGCGGCTGCGGAATTATAGAGCGCGATGAAGGGATAGGACGGGGCTGTGATCACCACATAGGTCAGACAGTTTTCCATGACGTCCGGCTCCACTTTGCCGAAAAACAGGCGCAGCATGGAAGTGCGGAAGCCCAGAATCAGGACGGTGATCAGCAGGGACAGCGCGGCCGTCACCAGCACCAGCTGATCCGTGGAGCGGCGGGCCGTTTTCCAGTCCCGGGCGCCGATGAACTGGCTGGTAACCACGGCGCCGCCGGTGGCCAGCGCGGCAAAGACGTTGATCAGCAGCACGCTGATCATATCCACCAGGGATACGCCGGACACGGCCGACTCCCCCACAGATGCGACCATCATGGAATCGGCCAGGCCGACGGTGATGGCCAGCGCCTGTTCGATGATCAGCGGCCAGATCAGCCGGACCAGATCCCTGCGGGAGAAGATGGGAACGGCCCGCGGTAAAGTATCTTCCAACATAAATTCCTCACGCAGGCCGGCGGATCCTCCGCCGGCCTATTGGACAGTGAATGGCGGCGGCCGGTGTGTTAACGGACGGTTTTGCGGAAGGCGGCTGAGTCCAGGATCATGCGCAGCGTCCGCAGGGCCGCCAGCTCCAGCATGGGGCGGCTGGGAAAGCGGGAAAACAGCTCCCCGGCGGCAAAGGCCATGCCGTCATATCCCCATTCGTCGTAGAGCACCTCGGAAAGGATCCGGTTGTCCAGGCTCAGGGCTTCGCCGCAGACCGCAATGGACGGCGCCAGCAGCGCCTTCGGACGTCCCAGCTCCACCGCGATTTCAAATCCCAGAAGCTCAAATTCGCGCAGGGTGCGCTCGGTCAGCGTGACCTCCACCGTACTCTCCACATGGCGGAGCGCAGCCATGGCGTGCTGCTGGCAGCCCTGGATCATCCAGGCTGCACAGAGCCCCGCCGCCACGGGGTCTTCGGAGAACGCGCCGTGGTAGCAGCTGCTCCGGGGGTCGCGGTGTACGGTGGCCGAGGGGGACAGCCAGAGATCTGCGCCGAATTCGCGCAGCTCGCGGCCCACGGCGCTGCCGACGCTGTGCAGCAGCTCCCGGTCGAAGGAACAGGCCAGCAGGCTGGGGACCGGGAAGGCGGTGGCATACTGATGGCGTACCACGTCGCCCTCCTCGTCCTTCACATCGCGTGTGACGCGCACGCCGTCACAGCCTTTGCAGATTGTGACGGAGGGGATGCCGTACGGCTCCCACAGGTCGGCGGAAGCGCCCCAGGCTCCGGGGACGCCGGACTGGCTGGAGCCGAAATTGCATACCAGCGCGCGCAGGTCGTGGTCGGTCATAACGGCGACCAGCTGACGCAGGTCATAGCGGCCTTCGTAGACGTCGGCAAGACGGATGCCCTCTCTGCCGCCGCGGCAGCCCGGAAACTTTTTGGAGTACCGGACGAGCCTGGCTGCAACCTGGCGGGAGGAGAGACGGATGGCGTGTTTCCGCGAGGCGGCGCGCTCCTCCGCTTCCCCGGGATAGGTGAACGGTTTGGCGCCCCTGCGGGAACGAATGGCTTCGCTGGGCCGCTCCATACAGTTTTTGACTTCCAGCGTGACGATGGCTTTGGGCACGTAAATGCTGCCGGCGATGGTGGTATTGCGGCAGTGGGTGCCGATGCGGATATCATAGTAGCCGGGATCCAGACGCCATGTGGCGGTCAGGCTGTCGAAGCGGGCCATGTCCGCCGCAGGAAAGGACAGGCGCAGCGTCTCCGATTCACCGGGCTGCAGAAGCCCGGTCTTGGCGAAACATTCCAGCGCGTAGACGGGACGGGAAACGGCGTCGTCCGGCGCGGAGTAATAGACCTGCAGCACTTCCCGGACCGGCCAAAGCTCCCCGGCGTTTTCAATGGTGGCTTCCACAGAGACAACGGCGTCGTCCAGCCCCACCGAGTAGGCGGTGATCAGCGGCTTGCCGTAGCTCAGGCCGTAGCCGAAGGGATAGAGGACGTCCTTGGAAAAAGAGTCATAGTAACGGTAACCGGTGTAGAGGTCCGTCTGCTGCGCGGCCTTGTCAAACTGCTCGGGGCTGACGGGCCAGGTATCCGCCAGCTTGCCGCTGAAGACGGCCCTGGCGGTCAGAAGGTCCGCCAGAGCGCCGCCGCCCTCCTGGCCGGCCAGGCCCATATACACAATGGAAGCCACCAGAGGAGAGGCTTCCGCAATATCCAGATAGCCGGGCGCGTTCAGCACCAGCACCGTCCTCTCAAAGGCTTTGGAGACTGCCTGGATCAGTTCCATCTCCCGGGGGCGCAGGCGGTAGTCGTAGCCGTCGTATGGGCGGGAGACGACGATTACCGCCACGCGGGCACGTGATGCCGCTGCGCCGATATCCAGTTCGGGAATCGGGATTTCGGCGGCTGGATCGGCTGCTTTCAGGATAAAGCTGCGATACTTGTGCGCCAGGAGCCCGTCGGGGACGACAGAATCCGAAGCGCAGAGCCCGTCCAGTACATTGATGGATCTCCAGGGCTGTATGCCGGCGGTCAGGGCGGTGCGGATCTGGCCGGCGCCGAATACGGCGATGGGCAGCGGTTCGCCGTTCTCCGGGAGCAGGGGCAGTGCGTGCCGGACATTTTTCAGCAGCACCATGCTGCCGGCGGCGGCGGAGCGGGCGACCATGGCGCTTTCGGTCATACGGACGGTCAATTCCATAAGAACCCTCCTTTTGAAAAGGTATCTGTTTCTGCTTTTACTATACTCCATACCCAGCCTTTTCACAATCGGAACTTCGTGCTGCGGCCGCAATTTTTTTTGTGCCGACTGAATTCCCGCAAACGTGCGGGGAATCCTGACTATACTGGGGAAGAACAGCCGGCGATTCGGCGGCGCGGAACGGACGGGACTGCGCCGCCGGCCGGGCACAAAGGAGGATTTCGACGGATGAGGCATGGAAGATTGCTGTGGGCGGCGGTTATGTGCACTGCCGCCATAACGGTTTTGGCGGGGTATACGGCCGCGGGGGAGCCGCGGTGGACGGAACCTGTCTGGAATGGGGGGCGCGCGCCGGCGCTGCTGCAGACGGAACCGCAGGCGGCGGAGGCGGAAACGCCGCCGGAGCCGGATCAGGAAACGCCGCCGGAGGGCGCGCTGCAGATGACCGTTCGGGATGAGACGGAGGCTGTGGGCCGCAAACTGATCCTCACCGATGAGGACGGCGCGCGCATCTGCCTGACCGCGCCCAACCGGCAGAGGGAATATGTGCTGGAAATCCTGCCGGGCCGGACCTATACCCTGACGGCGATGGACGGCATGGCGGTCACATTTTATCTGGAGGAAAACGCTTCCGTGACCAATGTCACGGGAAACGGGTGGAGCGACGGGGAAATTCTCCACCTGGACGACCGGACCCGGTGCACGCTGCGGGTGCTCCGCACCGCCGGCGAACCGCTGGAGTACACGCTGGCCGGCGACGGCTATGTGGAGAGCCGGACGCTGCAGCCTGCCGGTGACGGCGCCGGGCAGGCGGTGTTTGCCGGCCTGCTGCCGGGCACCTATACGCTGACAGGCCCGGAAGGGGACACCCGCACCGTGGAGCTGACGGAGCGGCAGCCGGATCAGGCCATAGGCCTGGACTGAACCGCGGCCGCAGGCGCTATACGCCCGGGATGCCTGCCGTCCGCCGGCGACGTGAAACGGCGATATGCGCTCCCTGCGCATATCGCCGCTGAGGCTGCACAAAAGCCCGGGCAGGCTGCTGCGCCAGAGCAGCCGGTGTGTGCAGGGGACAAAATACCGCCTGCGCGTGCAGGCAAACCATGATTTTGCAGCTTTTTGAAGCTGCAAAATCATAAGCCGCCTGTCAGAAAGGCCTTTCGACAAACGGAAGACGATATGCGCATTCTGCGCATATCGTCTTTTTCGTGTGAAGCTGCCGGGAATCCGGAAAAGCCTATTCCGTCCCGGACGGTGCGGCAGGGGGGCTGCCGGGATTCCTGGGATGACGGTTCCGGCGGCGGCGGTTGGAACGCGGCCTGGCCTCTGCACCGTCGGCCGGCGCCGCCGGATGCTCCGGATTCTGAGGACGGGGCTTGCGCTCCTGCTGCCGCGGCTTCCCTTCCTGGCGGGGACGCTCCTGCTGCGGCGCCTGGGACGGCGGCGCGGAGGCGTCCCCCGTCTTTGCGCCGGACGGGCGCCGTCTGCGGCGGGAACGCCGCCTGGACTGCGGCCCGCCCTCCTCCGCCGCGGCGGAAGCCGGTTCGGCGGCCGGGCGGCCTGCGGCGGGCTCAGACGCATATTCGTCCAGCTTGCGGAAGACCAGCGGCATGGTATCCTCGGACGGCGCGGCGGGCTCCGGCCGGCGCGCGGCACGGGGCTGGCCGGAAATCGGCGCCAGTTCCCTGGGGATGGGAGGGTCGGTTTTCTTCGCCTTGCCGTTGCGCAGAATGGCAATTTCAGAGGTGCGGAACGCGTGGATGGTCTCCGGATGATCCTCCATGCGGACCTTTACGGTCTGCCGCAGCAGATTGACGTCGCAGACAGTTCCGCGGCCCTCCGGCGTATCCACGAAGGAATCCTGCTTGGGCGCAGCTTTCAGCAGATCCTCATAAGCTTCCTGTTCATATTTCAGGCAGCACATCAGCCGGCCGCAGGTGCCGGAAATTTTGGTCGGATTCAGGCTCAGGTTCTGCGTCTTGGCCATTTTGATGGACACCGGCTGGAAATCGTCCAGGAACTGGCTGCAGCAGAAGGGACGGCCGCAGACGCCCAGGCCGCCCACCATCTTGGCCTTGTCCCGCACGCCGATCTGCCGCAGCTCAATGCGGGTGCGGAAGATGGACGCCAGATTCTTGACCAGCTCCCGGAAGTCCACACGGCCGTCCGCCGTGAAGAAAAACAGGATCTTGCTCCCGTCAAAGGCGCACTCGGCGGAGACCAGCTGCATGTCCAGCTTGTGCTCGCGGATCTTCTGCAGGCAGACCTCATAGGCGCGCTTTTCCTTTTCCCGGTTGTCGGAGGCGATTTTTTCATCCTGCTCCGTGGCGATGCGCAGGACCTTGCGCAGGGGCGCCACAATGTCGGAGAAGGGGACCGGATGGCAGCCGCTGGCGCAGATGCCGTACTCGGCGCCGCGGGCCGTGTCGATAATGACGTGGTCGCCGGGCTTGAGGCACAGCTCGCCCGGATCAAAGAAGTAGACCTTTCCGCCGCTGCGGAAGTGGATATCCACGACGCTGACCGTCTCCGGCCGGGCGGGCCCGTCCCCGCCGGACGGCAGCTCCGCAGCCGGCTGCGCCTCTGCCTCCTCCGGGCGGGCGCAGGGGCACGCGCCGGCACAGCCGCCGCAGCAGCCGGATTCCCCGGCGGCCTGCGTCGCGTCCGGAAATTCTTGTTCAGGTGTTTGTTTCAATTCGTCCATAGATACTCCAATTCTGCCGCCCGGGGCGGCGGGTGTGGTTGCAGATTCGGGATGCTACCGCAGCCTGACGAACAGGCCTGCGCAGATGTTGGCAGTGCCGACATTGGCCCAGCAGTCGTCCAGCGCGGCCTGCAGCGTCTGGCAGGCGGAAAGCAGGGCGGCCGCCGTTCGGGTTTCGGCAATGGAGCGGGCGGCCTCTGCCGGGACGGGGAAACCGCGCCGGGCCATCAGCGCCGCGGCCAGCAGCTGCCGCAGCTGTTCCAGCACGGCGGCCAGCTGCGCGCGGGGCATCCGTTCCATGGAACAGAACAGTTCCAGCAGCGCCAGCGGATCTCCCGCGGCGTATGCCCGGGCGAAGCGGTCTGTCTGCGGCAGGAGGGGCTCGGCAGCTGCCAGCGCGGCCAGCGCCTGTCCGAGAAAACCGCCGGACCGCCGGACGGCGGCCTCCAGAGTTTCCGGACTCTGTTCCGGATGCCTGGCGCGCAGCGCGCTGCGGAGCGTTTCGCTGTCCAGCGGGGTCAGCCGCAGCTCGCTGCAGCGGGAGCGGATGGTCGGCAGCAGCCTCTCCGGCGTGTCGGCCAGCAGCAGGAATACGCCGTATCCGGGCGGTTCTTCCAGTATTTTTAAAAGCGCATTCTGCGCCGGGACATTCAGGTCCTGGGCGCGGGGGATCAGGAAGACCTTCTTCCGCCCCTCGTTGGGACGGATAAACGCGTCGGCCCGCGCCTGCCGGATCAGTTCCACGGGCACCTGCTTTTTATCCGGTTCGTCGACGATGACGATATCCGGATGATTGCCGGAGAGCGCTTTGCGGCAGGCGCGGCAGGCCATGCAGGGCGGCTCCGGGCCGGTACACTCCATGGCGGCGGACAGAAGACGGGCCAGCGTGCGCTTGCCGGAGCCGGCCGGGCCGGAGATCAGGTAACAGTGGGACAGCTTCCCGCTGTCCAGCGCCGCGGCCAGCCGCTCCCTGAGCTGCGTATTTCCCAGTAATTCGCCGAATCGCATACGCATCCCCCTCTGCGGCGGAATCCCGCCGGCCTCAAGACAATTCTGCTATATAGTATAACGCTTTTTCGGCAACAAATCAACGGAAAGTCTCCCGGGACTGTATTCCCCGGGCCGGCGGCCGGGAACGCAGCGCAGGCACAGCCGGCCGCCCGGCCTGGGAGGCGCTCTGCAAAAGGCCTCCCAAGCCGGGCGGATGAACGGCGCAGGGGGCGCTCCGCCGGGCCGTGACGGAGCCTGCCTTCGTCGGATCCGGCTGCGGCGGCAGGCTTGCTGTTATCGAAAAAAGCGTATTGCTTAATCGAGAATAACGATGTAAAATATAGGAAACAAACGGGGAGGCGGCGATATGGTCGACGGATTTGGACGGGCAGTCACGTATCTGCGTCTGTCGGTGACGGATCTCTGCAACTATCGCTGCCTGTACTGCATGCCGGAGCATGGCGTCTGCAAGCGCCCGCATGATGAGATGCTGACGGTGGAGGAATGTGTGGAAATTGTGCGGGCCGCGGCGGCCTGCGGAGTGCGCAAGGTGCGGATTACCGGAGGCGAACCGCTGGTGCGCCGGGGGATTCTGGAGATTTGTTCCGGGGTGGCCGCGGTTCCCGGAATTGAGGAGCTTTGCCTGACGACCAACGGCAGCCTGCTGGAAGAAATGGCGGCCGGCCTGAAGGAAGCCGGCGTGACCCGGCTGAATGTGAGCCTGGATACGCTGCGGCCGGAACGGTTTCGGGCGCTGACCCGGCGGGGCTCTCTGGAAGACGTCCTCCGCGGCCTGCAGGCCGCGGAGAAAGCGGGCTTTGCCGGCATCAAGCTCAACGCCGTGCTGCTCGGCGGCTGGAACGACGATGAAATCCGGGATTTCGCGGAGCTGACCCGGCAGCGCCCCTGGCAGGTGAGGTGGATTGAACTGATGCCGCTGGGAGAATGCGCCGACTGGCCCGGGCAGCGGTTTTTGCCGGCGTCGGCCGTGCTGGAGCGCTGCCCGGAACTGGAGCCGGCGGGGACTGCCGGCGTGGCGGAGGTGTATCGCCTGCCCGGCGCCGCCGGAACGGTGGGGCTGATCCGCCCCATGAGCCACAGGTTCTGCAGCCGGTGCGACCGGATCCGTGTCACGGCTGACGGGCGGCTGAAGCCGTGCCTGCATTCAGCACAGGAAATTCCGCTCAAAGGGTGCGGCGGAGACGAACTGCTGCGGCGGATCCGCCGCGGCATCGCCGGAAAGCCGGGGCGGCATTGCCTGGAAGCGGACGGCTGCAGCAGCGCAGGGCGCAATATGAACGAGATCGGGGGCTAGGCCAGTGGAAGAGCTGACGCATCTGAACGCCCAGGGGCGGGCACGGATGGTGGATGTGAGCGGCAAGCAGGAAACTGCACGGGAGGCGACAGCCGGAGGCCGTGTTGTGATGGCGCCGCAGACGGTGGAGCGGATCCGCCGGGGGAGCATGGCCAAGGGGGACGTGCTGGCTGTGGCGCAGGTGGCGGGAATCCAGGCGGCGAAGCACTGCTGGGAGCTGATCCCCATGTGCCACCAGGTACCCCTGGCCGGCGTGGATCTTTCCTTTGCGCTGACGGAAACCTCCGTGGAGATCCGGGCGACGGCCCGCTGCCGCGGCGTCACGGGCGTGGAAATGGAAGCGCTGACCGCCGTTTCTGCGGCGGCGCTGACGATTTACGACATGTGCAAGGCAGTCCAGAAGGATATGCGCATAGAACAGATCCGGCTGCTGCAGAAGACGGGCGGAAAAAGCGGTGACTACCGTGCGGAGGGATAGCATGGCCAGCGTAGTATCGGTGAATATCAGTGAAAAAAAGGGGACCGTCAAGCACCCTGTGCCGGAGATCCGGCTGCGGATGCATCACGGTATTGAGGGCGACGCCCATGCAGGGGACTGGCACCGGCAGGTGAGCCTGCTGGCGGAGGAAAGCGTGGATACCATGCGGAGCCTGGGCCTGGATCTGGAGCCGGGGGTGTTTGCTGAGAATATCAATACCAGCGGTATCGAACTGAAAACGCTGCCGGTAGGCACGCGGCTGGCTGTGGGCGAAACGGTTCTGGAAGTCACCCAGATCGGCAAGCAGTGCCACAGCGACTGTGAGATCAGGCGGAAGACCGGCCGGTGCGTCATGCCCACAGAGGGGATTTTTGCCGTGGTAATCCGGGAAGGTACGGTTCGGCCGGGCGATGATGTGAGAATTCTGGAGGCGGAAGATGAAGCTGATTAAGACGCGGGAGGCCGTGGGGCATGTGCTGTGCCATGATATGACGCAGATTATTCCCGGGCAGTACAAGGACGCCAGGTTCCGCAAGGGGCATGTGGTCACGGAAGAGGATATCCCGGTCCTCCTGTCCATGGGGAAGGAAAACCTCTATGTCTGGGAGATGACGCCCGGCATGCTCCATGAGAACGAGGGGGCTGAACGGCTGCGCCGGATCTGCCAGGGAAGCGGCATGGCGGCCTCTCCGGTCAAGGAGGGGAAAATTGAATTGACCGCTGAATCTGACGGCCTGTTCCTGGTGGATGAGGAGAAGCTGGACGCGATCAATTCCCTCGACGAAATTATCATTGCCACCCGGAAAGGCGGTACGGCGGTGAAGGCCGGCGACAAGCTGTGCGGCACCCGCGTGATTCCGCTGGTGGTGGAGGAGTCCAGGCTGGACGCCGCCGACCGGATCGCCGGCGGTACGCCGATCCTGCGCCTGCTGCCCTGGAAGCTGAAGCGGGCCGGCGTGATCACCACGGGCTCCGAGGTGTATCAGGGGCTGATCGAGGACCGGTTCACGCCGGTAATCGTGCAGAAGCTGGCCCGGTACGGCATTGCCGTGACGGAGCATATCACCGTGGACGACGGAATGGATCATCTTCTGGACGCCATCGCAGCCATGCGGAGCAAGCCTCTTGACCTTCTGCTCTGCACCGGCGGCATGAGCGTGGATCCGGATGACAATACGCCCGGCGCCATTCGGAAAAGCGGCGCGCAGATTGTCAGCTACGGCGCGCCGGTCCTGCCGGGTGCCATGTTTTTGCTGGGGTACTATGAGGACGGGCTGCCGGTTATGGGGCTGCCGGGCTGCGTGATGTATGCCGGCGCCACGGTGTTCGACTTGGTGCTGCCGAAAGTGGCCGCCGGCGTCCGGGTGAGCAAGGCGGAGCTGGTCCGGTACGGCAACGGCGGCCTGTGCCTGGGCTGCAAGCCCTGCCGCTACCCGGTCTGCCCGTTTGGGAAATAGCGGGCGCCGGGCGCGGCGGCCGCGGAAGCTTGTTTATGAATATCCATCGTGATATTGATAAAAGAATAACGAAACACAGGAGGAATGAAAATGAAAAGATGGATTGCCCTGTTGCTGTGCATGCTGCTGACCGTTTCACTGTTTGCCGGCTGCGCCAAACAGGATGACACGGCTGAACCGGAGCAGACGCCGCAGGATCAGCAGCCGGAGACGGAAGAGCAGACGCCGGAAGCGCCGGACGGGGAACCCGAGCAGACGCCTGAGGCAGAGCCGGTGGAGCTGATTGTGTTTGCGGCCGCCTCCATGCAGGAGACCATGGAGCAGATCCAGGAGATGTACCGGGAGACTGCGCCCAATGTGACCATTGCCTACAACTTTGACTCGTCCGGTACGCTGAAGACGCAGATTGAAGAAGGGGCCGACTGTGATATCTTCATCTCCGCCGCGCCCAAGCAGATGAATCAGCTGGACGCTTCGCAGGATGCCGAGGTGAACCCGGATGGGCTGGACTTTGTCCTGCAGGACACCCGTCTGGATCTGCTGGAGAACAAGGTGGTTCTGGCGGTTCCCGAGGGGAACCCCAAGGGAATCGAAAGCTATGATCAGCTGGCCGAACTGCTGGAAAGCGGCGAGGTCCTGCTGGCAATGGGCAATGAAGACGTGCCGGTAGGCCAGTACACACAGAAGATCTTTGCCTATTATGGGCTGGATGAGGCTGCACTGGCAGCGGAGGGCAAGCTGACGTATGGTTCCAACGTCAAGGAGGTCACCACACAGGTGTCGGAGGCCACGGTGGACTGCGGCATCATCTATGCCACTGACGCATATTCTGCCGGGCTCACGGTGGTGGATGAGGCGACGGCCGAAATGTGCGGACAGGTGATCTACCCGGCGGCGGTGCTGAACGTCACCGGGAACCAGGAAGCCGCGCAGGCGTTCCTGGACTATCTCCAGACCGATGAGGCGGCTGCCGTCTTTGAAAGCGTCGGCTTTACGCCGTTGACCTGACTGCCTGAAACAGCCGCCCCGCCGGCCGGCGGGGCGGCTGTTTCAGAATTTCTGAATCACAGAGTTCCCGGAGGTGCTGCATGGATTGGTTCCCGCTGTATAACTCCCTGCGGATTGCCGCCATTTCGACGGTAATCATTTTCTTCGCCGGTATTTTTGCCGCGTACTATATTGCCAGGCTGCCGCGGCTGGTCAAAGGCATCCTGGATGTGCTCCTGACGCTTCCGCTGGTGCTGCCGCCCACTGTGGCCGGGTATCTGCTGCTGCGGGTGCTGGGGCCGAAACGTCCCTTCGGGGCCTGGGTTCTGGAAACCTTCGGCTTCAAAATGGTGAAGACCTGGTGGTCGGCGATCTTTGCCACGGTTGTGGTGGCCTTCCCGCTGATGTACCGGACGGCGCGCGGCGCGTTTGAGTCGTTTGACGAGACGCTGGCCTGGTCGGGCCGGACGCTGGGGCTCTCCAATTCCTATATTTTCTGGCGGATCCGCATGCCGGTCTGCCGCCAGGGCATCCTGGCAGGCACCGTTCTGGCATTTGCCAGGGCGCTGGGAGAATACGGCGCGACCTCCATGATCGCAGGCTATACGCCGGGACGGACGGCCACCATTTCCACCACGGTCTACCAGCTGTGGCGCACCAACGACGATGCAATGGCGATGCGCTGGGTGCTGATCAACATGGCGATTTCGGCAGTGGTACTGCTGGCGGTCAATTTCCTGGAGAGACGGCCCGGAAGGAGGGCGGCCGGATGAGCCTGTATGTGGAAATTGAAAAGCGCCTGGGAACGTTTCACCTGCGGGCGCAGTTTGAGACAAAGGAAGGGATTCTGGCGCTGCTGGGCGCTTCCGGCTGCGGCAAGAGCATGACGCTCAAATGCATTGCCGGCATCGAGCGGCCGGACCGGGGCAGGATTGAACTGGACGGGCGCGTCCTGTTTGACAGCGCGCGCAGGATCAATCTGCCGCCGCAGAAGCGCCGGGTGGGATACCTGTTCCAGCAGTATGCGCTGTTTCCCAATATGACGGCCCGGCAGAATATTCTGGCCGGGGCGCGGTCGCTGCCCGGGCCGCTGCGCAGGGAGGCGGCGGATCAGATGATTGCCATGCTCCGGCTGGAGGGGCTGGAGCAGAAGCGGCCGTTTCAGCTGTCCGGCGGGCAGCAGCAGCGGGTGGCGCTGGCGCGGATCCTGGCGTCGCGGCCCCAGGCAATTTTACTGGATGAACCCTTTGCCGCACTTGACAGCTTCCTCAAATGGCAGTTAGAATCAGAACTGGTGGAAACGCTGAAGGACTTCGGCGGCCCGGTGCTGTGGGTTTCCCACGACCGGGACGAGGTATACCGGCGCTGCCGCACGGTCTGCGTGATGGAGCGGGGGAAAACCGCGCCGGTGGAGGACATGCACCGGATGTTTGCAGCGCCGCAGACGGTTACGGCGGCGCGTTTGTCCGGCTGCAAGAACTTTACGCCCTTCCGTCCGGAAGGGGAACGCCGGATCTTTCTGCCGGATTGGGGCGTTCATCTGGAGTGCGGCTGCCCCGTGCCTCCTGATGCGTCGGTGCTCGGCGTCAGAAGCCACTATATTGGGCCGGAATTTTCAGAAAACCGGTTCCGGTGCCGTGTGGAGCACGTGGTGGAGAATGTGTTTTCCATGGTGGTATTGGTGCGCCCGGAACAGGCGGGGCCGGACTGCCCGGAAATCCGGCTGGAGCTGGAAAAGGACGTGTGGCGGCAGTACGCCGGCAGCAGGACGCTGGAGATCGGCGTCGCGCCGGCCAATTTGCTGCTGCTGCGGAAGGAGGAAGCGTAGGATGCAATATCAGGCGGTGGTGATTACGGTCAGCGACCGGAGCTTTTGGGGAAAACGGCCCGATGAAAGCGGGCCGGCTGTTGCGGCGCAGCTGAAGGCGGCGGGCTATGAAGTTGTCCTGCAGGCCATTGTGCAGGATGAGCAGTGGCAGATTGAACAGGAGCTGATCCGGGCGGCGGACGGGCTGGATGCGGCGCTGGTGGTGACGACGGGCGGCACCGGTTTTTCGCCGCGGGATGTGACGCCGGAGGCGACGGCACAGGTTTGCCCGCGTATGGCGCCGGGAATCGGGGAGGCCATGCGGGCGGCAAGCCTGAAGCTGACGCCCAGGGCCATGCTGTCCCGTGCTGCAGCGGGGATCCGGGGCCGGACGCTGATTGTCAATTTGCCGGGGAGCCCGAAAGCTGCCGTGGAGAATCTGGAGGCGGTGCTGCCTGCCCTGGCCCATGGGCTGGATATGCTGCGCGGCGGCCCGGCAGACTGCGCTGCCCATCAGGCGGAGGCTGCGCCCCAGTAGCAGGATGACAAACCTCCGCGGCCTCCGCTTGCTGCGGAGGCCGCGGAGGTTTGCCTGCATGGCTTCTGAGGCTTTGGATCGCCGGCCTGCGGCGCGGCGGATGGTTTCTGCGGAATGGTATTTTCAGAACGCAGAGAACAGGTACCGCTCCCGCTGAGGCGGATCCAGCACGTAAGCGACGGTACCGTCGGGACGGGTATCCACCTGGTGGGGCGGGAGCTTGCCGTGGAACCAGGACTGCATGACGGCGTCGATGCTGTCGCATTGAATTTCGCGGGTAAAGCTGTTGTCCAGTTCCCATTTCCCGCTGCATGCATTGTAAATTTCGCGCATGACTTCATATTCTTTCATATCTGTGGCTCCTTTCAGGTGTTTCGGACGGGCTTGGCAGGGCTCTGCGGAGGGTTGCGGCGCCTGCCTGCAGAGGAAGCGATCCGCACGAAAACGGCAGCGCATCGGTTCTGCTGGTTATTATAACACAAAAGGGCGGGAAGCAGTCAAGCGGGGCCGAAGCCGTTCTGCTGCTGCAGAGCGGCGGATGCGGGAATTTCTTTGAAATTCCTTGCTTTTTCCTCGGAATTTGGGTATTCTGTATCGGAGGAAGTGATACCCATGCGTAAAATATTAACCGCACTGTCCGGCGGGGTGGACAGCGCAGTGACGGCAGGCCTGCTGCGGGAACTGGGATATGAGGCCGGCGGTGCAACCATGCTGCTGCGCGACGGCGGCGAGGCGGAGGCCGCGGCGGCTGCCGCCGCGGCGCGGAGGCTGGGCCTGCCGTTCCACTTGTTTTCGTGGAAAGAAGCGTTCCGGCGCTGTGTGATCGAGCCGTTCGCCCTTGGCTACCAGAACGGCGAGACGCCCAATCCATGCATCTTCTGCAACCAGGCGCTGAAATTCGGGAAATTCCTGGAAGAAGCGCTGGCGCTGGGATATGACGGCATGGCGACGGGGCATTATGCCAGAATCACATATGACAAAGGGAGCGGCAGGTATTTGCTCCGGTCGGCCCGGGATCCGGCCAAGGATCAGACCTATATGCTGGCAGGGCTGAACCAGTTTCAGCTGGGGCATACGGTGCTGCCGCTGGGCGAGTATACCAAGGATGAGGTCCGGCAGCGGGCGGCGGACTACGGCCTGACGGAACAGCAGGGGAAAAAGGACTCCCAGGATATCTGCTTTGTGCCGGACGGCGATTATCTGGCCTATCTGACATCCTGCGGCCTTTCGCCGCAGCCCGGCAGCTTTTTGGACGCAAACGGTTCAGTCATTGCGCCGCACTGCGGATACGAAGGCTATACCATCGGCCAGAGGCGCGGCCTGGGGCTGGCCGCCGGCCGGCGGGTCTATGTGCTGGCCAAGCCGCGGCCCGACGTTGTGGTGGGAGACGAGTCCGGCCTGTACGCCGGTACGGTCCATGTGGCCGGGATGAACTGGATTCCCTTCCCGGATCCGGGCCGCCCGTTCCGGGCGCAGGCGAAGCTGCGCTATACCGTGCGTACCGCGCCCTGTACGGTTGTGCCCTGCGGCGATGGCGCGGAGCTGCGCTTTGACGAGCCGCAGCGCGCCGTGACGCCGGGGCAGGCGGCGGTGCTCTATGACGGGGAAGTGGTCCTGGGCGGCGGAGTTATCGTCGGAAGCGACAAATAAGACTGGAAAAATTTTGTGCGAAACTGTGCATGCAAGGCTTGAAAAGCGCTGTGGAACTGCCTATACTATGAGTTGTCACTAAAATTTTCCCGGAGGGATTTTACATGGTATTTGAAACGATCCGAGATATGCTGGCGCAGTGTCTGGGCTGCGATGAAAGCCGCATTCAGGAGGACACGGTGGTCCTGGAGGACCTGGAGTGCACGGCGGACGACCTGGGAGAGGTCCTGATGGGCGTGGAAGAGGAATTCGGCGTCACTGTGCCGGAGGATTTCCTGACCCGGATCTCCACGGTGGCCGATCTGGTCCGTTTCGTGGAAGATCAGATGTAACGGGAGGCGAATATGTCCAAAGTCAAAGCCATCGTCCTGGCGGCCGGGAAAGGCACGAGGATGCAGTCTGAGACGTGCCGTCTGCCCAAGGTCCTGCGCCAGGCGTGCGGAAAGCCGCTGCTGTATCATGTGCTGCGGCAGCTGGAATTTCTGAAGCCCGAGGATATCGTCCTGGTGGTCGGCTATCTGCATGAGGAGGTGGAGGCGGCTTTCCCGGGGTATGCCGCAGCGCTGCAGGAGCCGCAGCTGGGGACCGGGCATGCCGTGCAGTGCGCCGAAGCATATCTGAAGGCGTTTGACGGCACGGTGCTGGTCTGCTATGGCGATATGCCGCTGGTCCGGCGCGAGGTGTATGAGGAACTGCTGCGGCGTCATGCCGCGTCCGGCGCGCAGTGTACGCTGCTGTCCGGCACCTGTGAGGAACCCCTGCCCTACGGCCGCGTCCTGACAGACGGGGACGACAATTTCATCGCCGTTGTGGAAGACCGCGACTGCACGCCGGAGCAGAGGGCCATTCGGGATCTGAACGTGGGAATCTACGCGTTTGACTGTCATGCGCTGCTGGACGGCCTGTCAAGGCTGCAGAACCACAATGTGCAGAAAGAGTATTACCTGACGGATGTACCGGCGCTGATCCAGGCGTCCGGCGGACGGGTGCGGGTCTACAAGGCGGCCCTCAATGAGCAGATTATCGGTGTGAATACGCCGGAACAGCTGGCTGAAACAGAGCGGTATCTGCGGCTGCGGGGCGAGGCGTGAAGCGCGCTTGACAGAGCGCCCTTCCTGCGGTATAATCCTATCAGACCGCGACAAATCAATCTTCGGGGGGTCGGCGCATGCCGGCTGAGAGTGGGCGAATCGCAGCCCTGACCCGCGAACCTGACGGATCATGCCGGCGTAGGAAAAGGTGTAGCAAAGATACTTCCATGACCGCATTGCATCAGAATTGGTTTGCAATGCGGTTATCATTTTGCAGGAGGTATTGTTTATGCAGAATTCCAGAGCGCATACCCGTCTGCGCGCCCTGTGCGAGGGCGCGATTATGGTCGCGCTGGCGCAGATCCTGAGCTACGTAAAGCTCTATGAGCTGCCGCAGGGAGGGTCCGTCTCCCCGGGGCTGATTCCCATCTTTCTCTTTTGCGTGCGCTGGGGCTTCGGGCCGTCCATGCTGACGTCCCTGGCCTATGCCGTGCTGCAGCTGATCTTTGACGGCGCTTACGCCTGGTCCTGGCAGGCCATCATCGGCGATTATCTGGTGGCCTTTACAGTGCTGGGCCTCGGCGGCCTCTGCTGGAAAATGAAAGGCGGCTTTTACTGGGGAGCGCTGCTGGGCACGCTGGCCCGGTTTGTCTCCAATTACCTGACCGGCGTCTTTGTCTGGGGCGAATACATGCCGGAGTCGATTTTCGGCCTGCCCATGTCCACGCCGTGGGTGTATTCTGCGCTGTATAACGGGTTCTATGCCGTCTGCAATCTGCTGATTGCATTTGCGGTCATTGCGCTGCTGCAGCGTACTGCCCTGCGGAAGTGGATCGGCCCTGCCGGCTGACGCAGTTTCCGGCAGAAGCGGCGCCGGGAATTTCCCGGCGACGCTTCTGTATGCCTCAGGGAGGGCAGGGGCGGATGGAGCCGGGCTCCCCCGCGTACAGCAGGCGGGACAGTGCGTCGACCGTCTCTTCCACGGACAGGCCGGACACGTCCAGCTGCTCGGTATTCAGGGCTGTGTAACGCGCAAGCCGGGCTGCGGCACGGTCCACATCGGCCTCCGTCCGCAGGCCGCGGGCCACGTCTCCGCGGCACCGGGAGCGCAGGGCGGCTTCCGTGCAGACCAGGCTGACGCAGTGAACCTCGGTTTCCTCCAGCGGCAGGCCGCGCAGCAGATCGCTGAGAATGTCCTGACGATCCATGACCCAGCCGAGGATGACGGTGTCCAGCTCCGGACACCGGAGAAAGTTTGTCAGCAGATGGCGGATATTATCCAGTACCATGGCGCAGGTTTGCTCGTTGACAAGAAACGGATGCATATCCCAGCACCAGTCTCCGTCCAGATAGACGCAGCGGGACAGACGGGATTTCAGCGCGCGGCCTGCGGTGGTTTTCCCGACGCCCATGGTTCCGCCCAGCAGCAGGAGGCGCTTCATAGCCTTGCGCCGCGCGCAGCGGCAGGCGGTTCCGCGCACGGCAGGGCGCACGGCGCTGAGAGCTGGAAAGCGGCGATCCGGCGCTGCCGGAACGCAGGATGGAAAGTGCGCGCGCGGCTTTGCGCAGGGGCGGGCAGATCCCCGGAATTGCCGCGGTATGGACTGTCTCCGGCGTGGGATGGGGGGAAGGGCAACCCGCTTTTCAGGAAGCAGGCTGCATATGCATTGAGAGATGCGGGACTGGGCCCGGGGAGGTTCCGGTTGCGTTTCATTTGCAGCTCCTCATAACTTTCCAAATTTTCCAATACAGAGTCCGGCGTATCGGCGTCAGGAAACACGTCTGATATTGGTGTGCAAAAATCTGAAAGCGACGTATTTTGACCATCCGCAGCAACCAGTTTGTTCTGACATCCCGTCTTCGTCGTCAAAGCTGTCAGCAACAGTGCTGCTTTCCTGCGGACTAACGTGTCCCGCTTTCATCGTTGATTGAACATCCTGTTATTTCTGTATTTTCTGCGTCGTGCACAATGGGGAAAAAAGACAGCACATCAATATTGGCATTTTCTAATATTAAATCTCGAATGACTGCACCTTTGGCAGCTCCAAAAAAGCCCATATCATCTGTTTTCCTTGTTACGGTCAGGTTATCAATTGTATAACCATTTCCGTCAAATATTCCGGTGAAAGGCTCGTCAGGGCTTCCGATGGGCGTCCATTCATCGGATAAGGTAATATCATGATCCAAAATGTAGTTGCCCGATAAGGGATATTGCGTTCCGATAGCCTGTAAATCATCTTCGGTTGTGAGTAAATAGTATTCTTCATTGTCAACCGTCGTCGTTTCCAATGTGAGGTCAGCACGATCTTGTGTAGAAGCTTGCGGCGTTGTCTGTACGCCACATCCGCTGCTAAGAATGATGACACTGCAACATAATGCGGCTACAATAGATATTTTCAACGTTATCCCTCCTGCTCTGTCTATACATTTTAAACATTATATCACATTTCGCGTCAGAATGCTTGTGCTGGTTTTCAGCGCTTCGCCTGCGGCCCCCTGCGTTCCTCACGGCGTGGGGCGGCCGGACGGAAAGAGGGGCGTCTTTTCTCAATATCAAACTCCATGCAGCCCGTTTCCGGGCCTGCGGCCGTCTGCCGGCAGACCGCCGGACAGCGGCGGCGGTATGCAGGCAGACGCTTCTTTCAGGCGGTATGGTGGGGCAGATATGGATCAGGGGGGCTTTCTCGTCCAACCAAATATCGGTGGCCTTTTCCTGCCCGGCAGGCCCTGTTTTCATGACGCAATGGGGGATTTTTCCGGATGCTTTCCCCGGCTCCTGACTTGGGGAAAACGTTGTTTTTGACGATAGAGACCGCCCGGACGGGGGACGTATCGCCGGTGCGGCCGTTATCGCAAAAGTTCTGTTTTTTTCCGGCTCTT
>JAHZEF010000089.1 GCA_019422005.1 Clostridiales bacterium | reverse complement strand
GAGCCGGAAAGGAGATACAGCAGCCGCTCCAGATTCGAGGAAATCAGAATATCCATGGACGGCGACGCAGTTGTATAGAACGGCCGGTTCCGGTCATAGACGCCTGTACGGATGAAATCCGTCAGCACATTGTTGGCGTTGGAGGCGCAGATCAGCTTGTCGATGGGCACGCCCATCCGCTTGGCGTAGTAGCCTGCCAGGATATTCCCAAAATTACCGGTGGGAACGCACACGTTGATCCGCTCGCCCATCTGCAGCTTTCCGGCCGAGAGCAGTTCGGCATACGCAGAAACGTAATAGACAATCTGCGGCAGCACCCGCCCCCAGTTGATGGAGTTGGCCGAGGACAGGAAATAGCCGCGCTGCGCCAGTTCCTCCCGGAGGCCGCCGTCGGAGAAGATCTGCTTGACTCCGGTCTGAGCGTCGTCAAAATTGCCGACCACGGCGCAGACGCCCACATTTCCGCCGGTCTGCGTCGCCATCTGCAGCTGCTGAATATCGGATACCCCATCCTTGGGATAAAACACCAGGATCCTGGTCCGCTCCACATCGCAGAACCCCTCCAGCGCCGCCTTTCCGGTATCTCCGGAAGTCGCCACCAGAATGCAGACCGTCTTCTCTTCCCCGGTTTTCCGCAGGGAGGCCGTCAGCAGATACGGCAGCATCTGCAGCGCCATATCCTTGAACGCGCAGGTAGGGCCGTGCCACAGCTCCAGAATATGTGTCTTATGGTGCGTGGAATGGATCGGCGCCACGGCCGGATCGTCATATTTTTCCGGGACCGCATAGGCTCTGGCCGCGTAGTCCGCCAGTTCCTCCTCAGAAAATTCATCCAGATACAGCTTCATGATCCGAACGGCCCGCTGCTGATAGCTCATCCCCGCCAGCTCCCGGAGGTCCGCCGCCGACAGCTGCGGGATGGACTCCGGCAGGAACAGCCCGCCCTCCCGGCTGAGCCCCTGCACAATGGCCTCGGATGCGGAATAACGGAGCGTGGCGTCCCTGGTGCTTAAATACTGCATACTCTCACAACCTTATTTCAAATTTCAATTTTTTCCCGGCGCGCTTTCGCCGCTCCCGGCGGCAGGCTGCCGCATTAAAATGCATTTTCCCAATGCCGGATCTCCGGCTTCTTCGTCTGCGTCCCCTGCGGCGCATAAATCTCCACCACATCAAAACGCGGCTGGCCGCAGCCGCCGTTCTCCGCAAGCCAGAGCAGCGCCGTATTCCGCAGACGTTCCTGCTTGGCGCGATTGACAAACTCCCGCGCTTCGGCAAAGCGGCCGTTCGCCCGGAGCTTGACCTCCACAAAAGCTGTGAAACCGCCTTTCTGCGCAATCAGATCAATTTCCCCGAACCGTGACCGGTAATTGGCCGCCAGCAGCGTATAGCCGCGCCGCCGCAGATACTCCGCAGCCAGCGCCTCGCCCCACGCTCCCAGCAGATTAGGCTTTTTCATAAAACTTCCGAAGAAATGTCCGCCGGTGGATGGGGCACGGCCCGTATTCCCGCAGCGCCTCGTAGTGCCGGCGGGTGCCGTATCCCTTATGTACTGCAAAACCGTACTGCGGATACTGCCTGTCCAGCTCTTCCATCAGCCGGTCCCTTGTAACCTTGGCCAGAATGGAAGCCGCCGCAATATTCGCGCTTTTGCCGTCCCCGCCAATCACACACCGAACCGCCGTCTTCAATGCGGGCTCCCGGTTGCCGTCCACCAGCGCCAGATCCGGTACAGCGGGCAGCTGCGCGACCGCCTGCTCCATGGCGCGGAATGTGGCCTGCAAAATATTGATCTCATCCACCGTGCGCTCGTCCACCAGCGCCACACCGTACGCCGCCGCCTGTTCGACGATGACGTCATAGAGCGCTCTCCGCTTCCTGTCCGTCAGTTTCTTGGAATCGTTCAGGCCCGGAATTTCCAGCCCCCGCGGCAGGATCACCGCCGCAGCGCAGACCGGCCCGGCCAGCGGCCCCCGTCCGGCCTCGTCCACGCCGCAGATCACCTGCGCGCCGGCGGCAAAGCACTGCTCTTCAATTTCCCACAGATCGTTCATGCCTTCTCCTCAAAACATTCCGGCCCTTCCAGGGTAAACCGGCCTATTTTACAGCTGCGGTATTCCTCCAGCAGGACGTTCGCAGCCCGTTCCTGGTCAATCTCCCCGCCGGAAACCAGAAATCCCCGGCGTCTGCCCACCGCCTCCAGAAGCTCCCATCCCGGCGCCTCCGGCGGACATGCGATTCCATACCGCGCCCGGACGCTGTCCGGATACCGCGCCCAAAGCAGTTCCAGCAGCCGGCAGGCCAGGCCCTCCACATCCAGGACGCCGTCCCTGACGGCGCCGGTAAACGCCAGCATCAGCCCCACCTGCGGATCTTCAAATTTGGGCCAGAGGATGCCCGGCGTATCCAGCAGGAGAAGTTCCCGGTCCACGCTGACCCACTGCTTGCCGCGGGTAACGCCCGGGCGATTCTCAGCCTTGGCCCCTTTCCGGCCGGACACCTGGTTGATAAAGGTGGACTTCCCCACATTGGGGATCCCCACCACCATAGCCCGCAGCGCGCGGCCGGCCTGCCCCTTCTCCCGGTAACGCTGCAGACGGTCCGCCAGCAGCGCGCGCACCGCCGGCTGAAATGCGGCGACGCCCCGCCGGCTTTTGCAGTCGGTTGCCACTGCCGCCAGCCCCTGCGCCCGGAAATACTCGCACCAGCGCTGCGTCTGCACCGGATCCGCCAGGTCTGTACGGTTGAGAATGATCAGCCGCGGTTTGTTCCCGCAGATGGCTGCAATATCCGGATTCCGGCTGGACCACGGGATCCTGGCGTCCAGGATCTCGCAGACTGCATCCACCAGCTTGAGATCCGCTTCCATCTGCCTCCGGGTCTTCGTCATGTGTCCGGGATACCACTGGATCTGCAGCGTTTCCTTCATGATACGCCTCCGATGCGGCTGAAGTCCCGTTCGCGGGCGTCGGGGTATTGGCTGGTCTCATCCTTGCCGGGCACAATCACGCCCAGCACTTTCCCCAGCACATCCCGCTGATCCACCATGCCCACCGGCGCAAACCGGCTGTCTGCAGAATGGTTTCGGTTATCGCCCATGACAAAAATACATCCCTCCGGCACCACGGCCGGATACTCCAGCGCCTGCCCGGACTCTGCATAGCTCAAATACGTCGGTTCGTTGATATACGGTTCATCCAGCAGTTCCCCGTCCACATACACAAGCCCCTGCTCAAAGTCGATGTCCACCGTCTGCCCCTCGGTCGCAATCACGCGCTTGACAATGGGTTCGTCCTCAAAATAGGGAACCGTCATCACCACGATGTCCCCCTGCTCCACATCCCGGTAGAGCACGTTGCTCAAAAGCCCCAGATAATCCGTATGGTGCAGCGTCGGATACATGGAGTCGCCGTCCACCCCCACCAGCCGGATCGCAAAGACGAACACAATGGTCACGCAAGCCAGAATATACACCAGGTCATGCAGCAGCGTATACAGTTCATAGCCCGGCTTCCGCGGCTCCTTTTCCTGCTTCTCCCCGGGCTGTGCAGGCGATGCCCCCCGGTGATCCGGCGCTTCCGCGGGCCTTTCCCCGGTCTTCTGAGTCTCCAGATGTTCTTCTTTCCTCATGGAATGGTTGCCTCTCTTCCGGATCCGCAGCAGGCGCCCGGCCCCTGCGGTTGAATTTCATTCCGGGCGCGGCGCCCCGGCACCGCGAGCCGTGATCCCGCCCGCAATTTTCTGCAGCGCGGCAAGTAAGACTATTATACACAACCGCGCCCAATAAAAAAAGGCCATAATCCGTTTTTTTGTACTTTCGGCAGAATCAACGGAAAATGGTTGACATTTGTTAACCACCGTGCTATGGTTTGAATAGATAACAAATGTCAACCATTGTGAGGTGATGCAGCATGAAAGAAACGATCTCCTTATCCGACGGGGAATGGAAGCTGATGAATCTGCTGTGGGAGGATTCCCCCCGCACGGTCGCCCAGCTGGTCAGGGCCATGGCCCACGATACCGGCTGGACCAAGGCCACCATTTTCATCATGCTGGGCCGCATGGCGGAGAAGGGCGCCGTCATCGTCCGGGAGGGCGCCCGCGCCAAGCAGTATTATGCCGCCGTCCCCCGGGATGAAATCGCCGCCGGAGAAACGGAGCATTTTCTCCAGAAGGTCTACCGGGGAAGCCTGCAGCTGATGCTTTCCTCCATGGCGGGGCAAAAGGTGCTGAGCCGGTCGGACATCGAGGAGCTGTACGAAATCCTCCGCCGGGCAGAGCAGGAGGCCAAGCCATGAAAGACATCCTGATCACCTCCTCCGTGCTCATCGCCGCAGTTGCCGCGGTGCGATTCGCCTTCCGCAACAAGATCAGCCGCCGGCTGCAGTACGCCCTCTGGGGGCTGGTCCTGCTGCGGCTGCTGCTGCCGGTTCCGCTGCCTCAGGCGTCCTTCAGCGTACTCAGCGGCGCCCGGATGCTTTCGGCTCAGTGGGAGCCGCCCGTTTCCCGGGAGGCTGATACGCCGGCGGCTCCGGAAAGCGGCTCTGCAGCCGCCGGTTCCGTTCAGCCGTCTGCTGCCGCGCCGGCCCTGCCGTCAGCCGAGCCTGCGCCGGCCGCGCCAGACAGCGCGTCTCCGGACGCCCTCACCGTGATCTGGCTTACGGGCGCGGGCCTGGTGCTGCTGTGGTTTCTGGGCGCCAACCTTTCCCTCTCCCGCCGCCTGAAACGCACCCGTGTCCCCTGCCCGCAGCCCGGCTTCCGCCTGCCGGTCTATGTGACCGGCGCCATCATGTCGCCCTGCCTGTTCGGCCTGTTCCGCCCAGCCGTCTATCTGACGCCCAAAGCAGCGGCGTCGCCCGACAGCCTGCGCCACGTCCTGACCCATGAACTCTGTCACTTCCGCCACGGCGACCACATCTGGTCGCTCCTGCGCGGGCTGTGCCTGTCGCTCTACTGGTTCGACCCTCTGGTCTGGGCGGCGGCCGTTTTATCCCGTGCCGACAGCGAGCTGGCCTGCGATGAAGCAGCCATCCGCGCGCTGGGTGCGGAACATCGCCTGGGATACGGCAAAACGCTGGTGGACATGATCGCCGTCCGCCGTTCCCCCTCCGGCGTCCTGTGCGCAGCCACCACCATGACCTCCGGAAAGCGCAGCATCAGGGAGCGGCTCAACAGGATTGTCAAAAACCCCGGAACCGCCTGGTCTGCGGCGGTGGCCGTTGTGCTGATTACGGCAGTCTGCGTGGGTTGCACCTTCACCGACGCCAAAAGCCATGCCGGCAGCGGCAGCACAGGCGCGGCAAACCTTCTGACGCCGGCGGAGCCCGGGGATCCGGCTTCTGAAACCGGCTTTTCCGGCGACGGCGACGTCTACCGTCAGCACTTTTGTACTGACGGCTCCATCCAGGGCGTCGTGGTCTATGTGGAAGCCTGGAAAAACGGCGAACCCGCCGGCATATGCGGCGCTGCGGCGGCCAGTCTGGAGTCTGGGGAAGGGACGCTGGAGATCTGGCGCAGCGTAACCGGCAGCAGCGGGTGGACGTCCGCCGAGTTCCAGCTGGCTCCGGGCGACGGCAGCGTATCCGCCTGCTCCGTCGCGCTTCCCCAGGATCTGAATCTCAGCGCCATGGGCACGTCCTGGCTGGGAGGTTCCAGTACGGAAAACGAATTCGCCATCACGCCGGACCAGCCCATCATCCTGCTCTGCAGCCCGTTCCAGGCCGGGGAGCAGAGCGGTCTCAGCGTCTACGACTGCACCTTCCTGATGGAGCAGCCCGACAGGCTGGCCGAGTATGCTTACGCACTGGTGGTCCGCGCCGTGTTCACCAGCGGCGATCCCTTCTCCTATCAGCCGGAGCAGTCCCTTCCGTCCAGCTATGAAGTCCATCTCGTGCAGAACGGCGCCGAAATCCCCGTCGCCGGCTATCCCGGCGCTTTGCCGGAGGAGCTGCTGATGGATGCGATGGCCAAATCCGCAGCCTGGCCCGCCGAGCCGCTTCCGGCCGTCTATTTCCGCATCCGCCAGTATCCCGCCCCCGACGGCGAAGCCTCCGACCATTACGTCTACCGGCTGGCTGCCGGCACGGCGGTCCTGCAGAGCGGCGGCTTTTACAGCGTTGTGTCCGACGAACTCCTGCAGGCCCTGGAAGAAGCCGCGGGCGTCCGTCTCGGTATCTATGATCTGGATGCAGCCCTGTCCCAGGCAATTCTGCAGGAGAACCGCAGCGGCGTCCGGGACGGCGAATATCTGGCCGAATCCCACATCACCCTGGGAGTTACCGAAAACGCCGGCTCCGTTACCGCTTACTGCATGGTCATGTTTCTGTCCTTCACCGGCGATGAAACCTCCATGGAACAAAGCGGCGCCGGCGGGCATTTCCCTGCGGCCATTACCTTTGACAAGGACGGAACCGGCGCTTATGTGCTATCCGAATACTGGACGCCCGGCGACGGTTCGGACTACGCCTCCTCCATCCGGCAGGCCTTCCCGGCGGATCTGAGCGAGGCCGCCATGGACACGCAGAAATACGCCCTCTCCCAGATGCAAAGCTGCTACGCCCAGGCCATCGCCCACTTTGCGCCCGATCTGACCCGTGCCATCGAAACCCGGCTGGATCTGATCTGCTCCTCTCCGGCGGAAGCCTCCAACCCCGGCGCGTACGTCGCCGCCCATGCCGCGGAGTACCGCGAGCTGCTCTGCTATGGCGACAATACGCTGGAATACGTCTTCCGGCAGTTTTTGGCAGGCGGCCAGACGGGCCTGCGGGGCGCCGTGATGAACCTGCTGATGGAGGATCTGCTGGGCGGTGAAAATATCGGCACCATCTACAGCACAGGCCAGGAGTATTTCGATCAATGGAAGGCGCACGTCCTGCAGCTGTATGACCGGAATCCCCTCTCCTACTTTGCAGAATATGCGCCGAAGTCCTACCTGCTGCTGCAGGTTCTGGGGCTGACCGGCGCCGAGGGGACTGCAGACGCTGCAGCGCCGCAGGAGTCCGCCGACGGCATTTTCCAGGCGCCTTGAACAGGCTGCAAAACCTTCAGCGCCGCAGGGCAGATGCCCTGCGGCGCTGATACTGCATACCGATTGCCGGCTGCCGGCGGGAACGCCGCCGCCATCCGCAGCTTCCAGCCGGCGCCGTCACAGCGCCTTCAGGATCTGATCCGTCATGGCCGTACAGCCCAGAATTTCCCCGTTTCCTCCCGCCAGGTCAGCCGTTCTCCAGCCGGCGTTCAGGACGCGGTCCACTGCAGCCTCCATGGCCTCCGCCTCCCGGGGCAATCCCAGGGAATAACGCAGCATCATCGCCGCCGACAAAATCGTCGCAATCGGATTGGCGCGATCCTGCCCGGCAAGATCCGGCGCTGAGCCGTGGATCGGCTCATAAAGCCCGCACGTCCCGTCCCCCAGGGACGCGGACGGCAGCATCCCGATGGAACCCGTTATCTGCGACGCTTCGTCGGAAAGGATGTCGCCGAACATGTTGGACGTCACCATCACGTCGAACTGCGCCGGATTGCGCACCAGCTGCATCGCCGCATTGTCCACCAGCATATCCGTGCAGGTCACATCAGGATACGCTTCCGCCACGCGGTGTACCGTCTCACGCCAGAGGCGCGACGTCTCCAGCACGTTGGCCTTGTCCACGCTGACCACGCGCTTTCGGCGCTTTCTGGCGGTTCGGAAGGCGGCATGCGCAATCCGCTCCACCTCCATGACGCTGTAGGTCTCCGTATCATAGGCCTCCGGGCCCCGGCGCCCGTCTCGGCGGCCGCGTTCTCCAAAATAGATGCCTCCGGTCAGCTCGCGGACGATGACCATATCAAATCCGTCCTTGACCAGATCCGGCCGCAGCGGGCATTCGCCGGCCAGCGCCGGATAGAGCCGCGCCGGCCGCAGGTTGGTATACAGCCCCATCGCCGCACGCAGGCCCAGCAGCGCTTTTTCCGGCCGCAGTCCGGCCGGGTTCCGATCCCACTTCGGCCCGCCGACCGCCCCCAGCAGGACGCTGTCGGCGGACTTGCATCCCTCCACAGTCTCCGCCGGCAGCGGCTCGCCGCACTGGGCAATGGCGCAGCCGCCGGCCAGATACGGCGTGCAGCGGAACGTGTGCCCAAACCGCTTTCCAATTTGCTCCAGGACACGGACGGCGTTGTCCACAATCTCCGGACCGATCCCATCGCCCCGGATCAGGGCAATTTCAAATTCCATACCGCACCTCCTCAGTCCTTCCCGCGTGCCTTCAGATACGGCAGAAGGCCGCCGCTTTGAATGATTTGTTCGATAAACGGCGGAAACCCGTTGGCCCGGAAGGACTGCCCCGTCGTCTCATCCGTAATGAGGCCGGCAGTAAAATCCACCGACACCACGTCTCCGCTGCGGATCGCCGCCGCCGCTTCCGGGCACTCCAGAATCGGAAATCCGATGTTGATGGCATTCCGATAGAAAATCCGGGCAAAGCTGGCCGCAATCACGCAGGCCGCCCCGCTGGCCTGGATCGCCATGGGCGCATGTTCCCGGGAGGAGCCGCAGCCGAAATTCCAGCCGCCAACCATAATGTCTCCCGGACGGACTGCCGCCGCATAGTCCGGGTCAATGTCCTCCATGCAGTGCTTTGCCAGCTCTGCAGGAGACGGCGCATTCAGGTAGCGCGCCGGAATAATCACATCCGTATCCACGTTGTCGCCATATTGAAACACTGTACCTCTTGCCATGTTTACGCTCCCTTCTGCATACTTCTCGGATCCGCCAGGCATCCGGCAACCGCGGAAGCGGCGGCCACGGCAGGGCTGGCCAGCACAACTTCGCTCCTTACATGTCCCATGCGTCCGACAAAGTTCCGATTGGTGGTGGAAACCGCCCGCTCGCCCTCACACATCACGCCCATATGTCCGCCCAGGCAGGGACCGCAGGTCGGCGTGGAAACCGCCGCACCCGCCTCAATAAAGCAGTCCACCAGCCCTTCATGGATCGCCTGCAGGTAAACCGCCTGGGTGGCGGGGATGACAATACAGCGGACGCCGTCGGCCACCTTGCGCCCTCTCAGCAATTCCGCCGCGGCGCGCAGATCCGAAATCCGCCCGTTGGTGCATGAGCCGATTACCACCTGCTGAACCGGCAGGCCGGCCGCTTCCCCGATACGCCGTGTATTGGACGGCAGGTGAGGCAGGGAAACCGTAGGCTCCAGCCGATCCAGGTCAATCACAACCGTACGCACATATTCCGCGTCGGCGTCCGCCTCATAAATCTCATACGGCCGCTCCACCCGTCCTTCCAGGTACGCGCGGGTCCGGTCATCCACGGGGAAAATACCGTTTTTCGCACCGGCTTCAATGGCCATATTGGCAATGGTAAAGCGGTCGTCCATGGAAAGGCTCGCCACG
>JAHZEF010000088.1:5901-9431 GCA_019422005.1 Clostridiales bacterium | reverse complement strand
GATCCTGGGGAACTTCCAGCCGGCCGCGCAGGTACAGCCGGTGGCGCATCACGATTACATCTGGAGTTTCTTCGGCATGGCTCTGGCAGGCTGGGGATCCATCCTGCTGGGCGGCTGCCCCCTGCGCCAGCTGATCCTGGCCGGAGAGGGCAACGGCGACAGTGCCGTGACGGTTTTCGGCATGCTCGTCGGCGCTGCGCTGGCACATAACTTCGGACTGGCCGGGAATGCCGACGCCATGACCGACGGCGTTTTCACAGCCGGCGGCGTCCCCCTGGCCGGACGCATTGCCATTGTGATCGGCCTTGTGATTCTGGCCGTGATTTCCATCGCAAATCTGCATAAGGAGGGAGCAAAGTCATGATTGACGCCAGAGGCTACGCCTGCCCCATGCCGGTCGTCATGGTGCAGAAGGCGGTTCAGGCCGGCGCCCCCAGTCAGCTGGATGTGCTGCTGGATAACCGCTGCGCCGTGGAAAATGTAACACGCTACGCCCGCAATCAGGGCTATCAGGTTGAGGTCCGGGAGCAGGAAGACGATGAATTTACCCTGAAGCTGACCAAATGAGCGTACAGCGTTACCTGGCAACATTTCACACGCACCTGAGCGCCATGCTCAGCTGTCAGTCTTTAAAGGCTGCCGGCGCTGACGCCCGGATGTCGCCGGTACCGCGCAGCCTCAGTTCCTCCTGCGGTACCTGCGTACGCTATACAGCCTCTTCCGATCTTCGGGAGCAAATGGATCCGGATCTGGAGGCGCTGTATCAGGTGACGGACGCATCCTATCTTCTGATTCTGGAACAGGAATGATACAGTGCCGCGCATCCCGGCCGGGATGCGCGGCACAATTTTTCAGGAACAATTTTTCTCAAACTTCGTCTAGGAGTATATCAAGAAAAAAAGGAGCGTCTTTATGAACTGTAAACGTCTTCTCTGTCTCGTCCTGTCGCTTGCACTGCTCAGTACCTGCGCCCTTGCCGCAGCCGCACCGGCCGCAGCCGCGTATACGGTGGAACCAGGCAACGCCCATGACGCCGTCATGGTCTGGGGCACTGCTTCCGAACTGGGCGACGATACGGTCCGTCTGCAAAACGACGACGATCAGGCCGCCTATTCCGACATCGTTCTTCGCGTGACGGAGGATACCATCATCCTCGACGCCGTAACCGGCGCGGAGCGGAAATTCTCCGATCTGAAGCAGGACGAGATCCTCTACGCCTACACCAGCCCCGTCATGACCCGCAGCCTGCCGCCGCAGTCCAATGCGGAGCTGATTCTCTGCGGTATCCCCGCTGATTTCGGAGCCCCTGCCTATGCGCAGATCCAGAGCGTCACCGCCCGTGACGACGGCGGCATGGACGTGCTGATGGACAATGCCGTCATCCTGCATCTGAGCGGAGACACCAAGCTGATGGCCTATGGGGACGCATCCGGCAGGCTGGAAGACCTGAAGCCCGGCGTGATGCTGCTGTCCTGGTACCAGGTGGTGGCGCTCTCTTACCCCGCGCAGGCCGCACCGGATCAGGTGATGGTATTCCCCTACCGTTATGCAGGATATCTGTCCGCCGCGCCGGATCAGCTGTCGCTGAACGGCAAAGCGCTGTCTCTGTCCGATGCGGAAGCCCCCTTTGTGCAGGACGGCAGGCTGATGCTCCCCGTCCGCCAGATTGCCGAGACACTGGGCAATGAAGTTCAGTGGGACGGCGTCGGCCGCCGGGTGTCGGTTTCCCACGACGGCACAGAGGTATACGTGGTCGAACTGAAAACCAACACTGCAGTGCGGGAGGGCGATATGGTCTTCGCGCTGAGCGCTCCCGCTGTCCTGAAAAACGGCGTTACCTTCCTGGCTGCAGAGGACATCCTGCTCTTCCACAACCTGATGCTGTCCGCCGGCTGAACAGCCGCCGGCATGCATTGCACCCCGATCCAGCGTCTGGCGGGCATATCTTCGGATATGCCCGCCTTTTGATCAGGCTGCGCCCGCTTCCGGCCGACAAGCTATAAAAATTGGCTGTTGTACAGCTCGGCATACGCCCCATTGGCACGCAGCAGCGCTTCGTGGCTGCCCTGCTCAATGATCGTTCCGTTCTGCATCAGCAGGATGACATCCGCATCCACAATCGTGGAAAGCCGGTGGGCAATGACGAAGCTGGTTCTGCCATGCATCAGGGCTTTCATGGCCTTGCTCATCTCCGCCTCCGTACGGGTATCCACGCTGGAGGTAGCCTCATCCAGAATGAGGACCGCCGGATTGCGGAGAAATACACGGGCAATGGTCAGAAGCTGACGCTGCCCGGCGGAAATCGTCTCGGCGTCGCCGCTCAGAACCGTATCGTACCCGCGGGGCATGGTGCGCACAAAGAAATCCACTCTGGCCGCCTTTGCCGCCGCAATCACCTCTTCACGGGACGCCCCCGGCCGGCCGTATGCAATGTTCTCTGCAATCGTACCGCCAAACAGCCAGGTATCCTGCAGTACCATCCCAAAATGCTCTCTCAGCCCGGGCCTGGTCAGCTCCCGGATATCCTTCCCATCCAGCCGGATCGTCCCGCCGCTCACCTCGTAAAACCGCATCAGCAGATTGACCAGCGTCGTTTTCCCGGCGCCCGTGCTTCCGACGATCGCCACCTTCTGCCCCGGCTTCACGGAAAAGCTGATATTGCGCATGAAAAGGCGGTCCGGCGTATATCCAAAGCTGACGTCCTGAAATTCCACGCTTCCTTCTGCACACGCCACCCGGGACGGCACCGCGGGATCCGCCGCCTCCTCTTCCTCATCCAGCAGGCTGTAAATCCGCTCCAGAGAAGCCAGCGCCGACTGCATGCTGTTGACCATATAGGCCATCTCCGTCAGAGGCTCCGACGACTGATTGACATACTGGAAAAACGCCTGAAAGGCGCCCACTGTCAGCGACCCGTCCAACAGCATTTTCCCCGCAAAGACCGCGATCAGCACCTGTCCGAAGCGGTTGATCAGGCGAATCCCGGGATTCACGGCATTCATCATGAACTCTGCCTTTTGTGCGGCCCCGGCCAGTTCATCTGCCGCCTGATGCATCGCTTCCGCACTGCGCTGCTCCCGGTTAAACGCCCTGATCACGGCGCGGCCGCTGTATGCCTCCTCCGTATAGGCTGTGACCGCCGCGACGCAGCGCTGCCGCTCCGACGCATACTGCAGCGTTTTCGCCGCAGCCAGCTTCGTTGCAGCCAGAGCCAGCCCCATAAACGCCAGGAAAATACAGGTCAGGAGAATGCTGAACCGGAACATCATGATCAGGGAGCCGACTACCATGCCGACGGCGGTAAAGAGCTTCAGCATCCCGGTCTGGAGCGCTTCAGCCGTTTTATCCAGGTCGTTCACCGTGCAGCTGAGAATGGTTCCCGTCCTGGTACGGTCAAAGAAAGAGAGCGGCAGCCGGTTCAGCTTTGCGCCGATTTCCGTCCGCAGGCCCAGGCTCAGCGTTTCGGCAAAGCTGGCCATCAGGAACGATTGAAGCGCATAGAAGAGCGCCGCCGCCAGATAGATCAGCAG
>JAHZEF010000088.1:0-5891 GCA_019422005.1 Clostridiales bacterium | reverse complement strand
TGCGGAACACAGCGCCCCCCTGCAGCGCCTCTTTCACCTTGTCCCAGAGCAGATACACAACGCCCGCGCTGTATATGGGGGCAGCAATGGACAGCAGCGTGTAGAAAATCACAGACACCAGCACAACCGCCAGCCGCTTGCGCTGACGTCCAATGGACCTCCACAGCCTTCCAACCGTTTTCCAGGCATGATCGGGGGTCTCCAGATCCATGTCGTCCATCAGAATATCCGACGGATTGGAATTTTCATTCATCAGAGCCCCCTCCTTTCATTTGCGATCTCGCAATGTCCTGGTACACCCGGCAGGTCTTCATCAGGGCATCATGCCTTCCAATCCCGGCAATCCTGCCGTTTTCCAGAACAACAATCTGCTCCGCATTCATAATCGTACTGATGCGCTGGGCAATGATCAGCACTGCGGCGTTTTTTGTCTCATCCGCAAGCGCCTTCCGCAGCGCCGCGTCGGTCTTGAAATCCAGGGCGGAAAAACTGTCGTCAAACAGATACAGGTCTGCACGCTTCATCAGCGCCCTGGCAATGGCCAGGCGCTGCTTCTGGCCGCCGGAAAAATTGGTTCCGCCCTGCGAAACACCGGAGAGCAGGCCATCCGGCATCTCTTCGACAAAACCGGCCTGGGCCACCGCCAGCGCATGTTCCATCTGCCGCTCCTCCGCAAGCGGGTCGCCATACCGAAGGTTCTCTGCAATTGTGCCTGAGAACAGCCAGGCTTTCTGCGGCACATAGGAAATACGCGCCCTCAGATCTTTCTGCGGCATCTGCCTGACATCTCTGCCCTGAAACAGAACCGCCCCGGAAGTCGCATCGTGAAACCGCAGAATCAATTTTGCTATGGTGGATTTCCCGCTGCCGGTGCTGCCGACGATGGCGGTTGTCTCGCCCCGCCTGCAGCAAAACTCCAGATTTTCCAGCGCCATCTCATCGCCGTCTGCATAGCGAAAGCCCGCGCCCTGAAAGCGCACCACCTCGTCGCCGGCCCGCGTCCCCGCCCGGCTGTCCGGGGCGGCGATATCCTGAATCTCCGGGGTATGGTGCAGGACTTCGGAAATCCTGTGCACACAAATCATCGCTCTGGGCACCAGGATCATAACCATCTGCGCCATGACAATGTAAAAGAGGATCATGACCGCATACTGCGTCAGCGCGGTGATGTCTCCGATTTCCATGACCCCCGCGCCAATCCGATTGCCGCCCAGCCACAAAATCAATACAACGCACAAATTGATTGCAGATACCGCAATGCATTCCAGCCCGGCAAACAGCCGGTTGGCCTTGATTGCCGACTCGGCATACGCCTCAAATGATTTCCGCATGCGCGCTTCTTCAAATGCTTCCTTGTGAAAGGCGCGGATTACCCGCACACCCGTGACATTTTCCCGCAGGACCACATTCATCCGGTCCAGGAATTTCTGCAGGCGGTCAAAAATCACCGAGGCTTTCCGGGTGACCAGCACAGCCAGCGCCAGAATCAGGGCCGTCACGCCGATCAGAAGCCATCCCATCTGTACATCGATGGAAAAGGCCATGAAAATCCCCATCAGGCAGACTGCCGGAACCGGCAGCACCATTTGCAGGAACCAGACAATTCCCTGCTGAATGACGTTGACGTCGTTTAGGGTGCGGGTAATCATGGAGCCTGTTCCAAATCGCTCAAAATCAGTTTCTGAAAATGTCAGCGATTGATCATACAGCGCGTTCCGCAGGTCGCGCCCGACTTTGGCGGACAGCACGGCGCTGAGATAGCCGCCCAGAATTCCTCCCGAGCTGGTGACAACCGTGACCGCAAGCATCCGGGCGCCGCCCTGAAGCAGGTGCCGGAGATTTCCGCCGCCGATTCCCACATTGATCATATCCGCTGCAATGGTGGGGATCAGCAATCCTCCTGCGACATCCAGTATCATGACCAGGATCGTCCCGGCGCACAGCCATCGATACGGTTTTATAAACCGCAGGATGAGTTTCATTCCAATAGGTCCTCCTGTTTCCATACAATTTTGACAGCAAGCAAAAAATCAGAGTTCGTTCAGCTTTGACCGCAGGCTTTCAATATAACGCCTGGTCAGCCGCAGCAGTTCGCGCTGCTCCTGCGGCCGCAGTTCTGTAAACGCTTCGTTTTCCTTTCGGATAACCGGTACAATATGCGTTTCCAGAAACTGCTTCCCCTTCTCCGTGAGCATAATATGCTTATCCCGTCCGCGCCCCTGCCGCAGATAGAGATAGCCCTCCTCTTCCAGCCGCCGGATGGAAGAATGTACCGTCTGCTTGTTGGCGAAGGTCTCATAGCAGATATCCTTTTGCAGGCATCCGTCTCCCAGGCTGCAGATGACATAGAAGATCGAAAATGCACTGTCTGAAAGGTTCATCCTCAGGGCGGTTTCATGATACAGGTCGTTGAGTTCTTTATCGATTTTATTAAACTCCTTCAGTAATTCGTTCATGAGTTCAGCCATAGCACAGCCTCCAAGTCTGATTTCGTACTTGATGCGTCAAGCAGTATACCGAAAAACCGTCCCAATGTCAAGTCCGATTTCATACTTTGTAAAGGAATCCGTACCGGCCGCCGCAGAATCCACGGCCGGCAAAAAAAACGCCGCGGCGGGCCGCCTTGTCAGGCAGTCCGCCGCAGCGTATCTTTTGGAAGCCGGTTCGCCTTTTGGCAGCGCGCCCCGTGTGTGCGGGATACCGCGCGCCTGCGCCCGGCGTCAGCGTCTGGCGCCCAGGAAAAACAGCGCCACCGTGCCGGGGCCGGAATGCGCGCCGATGATCGGCCCGATCGGGTTGACGCGGATGTCCCTGACCTGCAGCTTTTCCGCAACCTGCTTCCGGACATACTCCGCATCTTCCGGGCAGTCGCCATGGCTGATAAACACGGTCTGATGTTCCGGATCCAGAGCAGTTTTCATCATTTCCGTTACCAGCGCGTTCAAAGACGCCCGCCTGCCGCGTACCTTGGACACCGGAATCAGATGCCCTGCCTCATCCACATGCAGAACCGGCTTGATCTGCAGCATGGTGCCGACCACCGCCGCAGTGCTGGAAACCCGCCCGCCGCGCTTGAGAAAATGCAGGTCGTCCACAGTAAACCAGTGGCACAGCTGCGGACGGATCTCTTCCGCATAGGCACAGGTCTCTTCCAGGGTCGCGCCGGCCTGGCGCCTGCGTGCCACATGATAGCAAAACAGCCCTTCGCCCATCGACGCGCAAAGCGTATCCACCACCAGGATTTTCCGCTCCGGGAATTCCCCCGACATCTCATTGGCCGCAATCCGCGCGTTGTTTGCAGTAGTGCTCAGTCCGGAAGAAAACGCCAGAATCAGAATATCCTGGCCGCGTTCCAGATACGGCCGCGCCATGGCAGTCCATTCCGCCGGGTTGACCGCCACCGTGGTAGCGGCGGCGCCGGCCCGCAGCCCCTCATAGAATTTATGATTGTCCATCTTCCGGTGATCCAGATGATGCTGGTATTCCCGCCCTTCCAGCACAAATGTCATGGGAAACACATCCAATTCCAGTTCCCGTGCCAGTTTCGGCGGCAGATCGCAGCAGGAATCGGTCAGAATCTTAAAATCAGCCATTTGGATTTTCCTCGTCTTTTCTCAAAATATGGTTTTATTCTATCATCCCGCCGGCCTCCTGTCAACGCGGCCGGGCCGCCCGCCGCCGCGTTTGCGCGCCGGTCCCGCCGGATCGGCGCTCTCCCGTCAAATTCTCCCGCCTCTCTCTTTTTTTATTGCAAAATCAAGAATAGCACGGTAGAATAAAAGTTAATGCACTTCAGGCTGCGCGGTTCGGACGTTGTATTCCCCCCGCCGCGTCTCTGTGCGGATCCATCCTGTCAAACCCGGGAGGCATCAGATATGATAAACCTGCTGTCGCGTCTTCTGATCCGTGACTATCAAAACTACCAGAATGCGGCGGTCCGCTCCAGTTACGGCAAGCTGGCCGGCGCCGTGGGCATTTTCTGCAATGTCCTTCTGTTCGGCGCCAAGCTGCTGATCGGAACCGTCTCCGGCAGCGTATCCATCACCGCCGACGCTGTCAACAACCTCTCCGACGCCTCCAGCTCCGTGGTAACGCTGCTGGGCTTTAAACTGGCGGAAAAGCCCGCAGACCAGGACCACCCCTACGGCCATGCGCGTATTGAATACCTCTCCGGCCTGATCGTCGCCGCCATGATCCTGGTCATCGGCGTGGAACTGGTGAAAACCTCCATCGGAAAAATTCTGCATCCGCAGGCCGTGGAGTTCTCCGCCGCTCTGGCGGCCATTCTTCTGCTGTCCATCCTCCTGAAGCTTTGGATGGCGCACTTCAACCGCACACTGGGCCGCCGGATCGGGTCGGAAACCCTGATCGCCACCGCCGCAGACAGCCGCAACGACGTCATCTCCACGGCCGCAGTGCTGATTTCCTGTATCATCGGCCAGGTCAGCGGGCTGAAGATTGACGGCTGGACAGGTCTGCTGGTGGCGCTGTTTATCCTCTACAGCGGCATATCCATCGCGAAGGACACCATTGACCCGCTGTTGGGCGAGGCGCCAAATGACGAACTGGTCCGCATGATCAGTGAAGAAATCGGTACGTACGACAAGGTTCTCGGCATCCACGACCTGATGGTTCACGACTATGGGCCCGGCCGCCGCTTCGCCAGCGTGCATGTGGAAATGGACAGCCGGGAGGACCCTCTGATTTGCCACGACATCATTGACGACATCGAACGTGATTTTCTGACCAGGCACAACATTCATCTGGTGATTCACTATGACCCCATCGTCACAGACGACGCGGAGCTCAACCATATGCGGCAGCTGGTGACCCAGGTCGTCCAGGAAATTGACCCCCGCTTTTCCCTGCACGATTTCCGCATGGTCCGCGGCCCCGGGCACACCAATCTGATCTTTGATCTGGTCATCCCCTTTGCCCGGAAAGATCAGACAAAGGCTTTGTCCCAGCTCATCAATGAACGCATACAGTTTGAAAACCAAAAGTATTATGCAATCATCACCTTTGACGATTCCACCTTCAACCATTGAAACCGGCCGCGTCGCCGGATATCCGACGCCCGCAGATACAGACAGGCTGCCGAAACAGTGTTTCGGCAGCCTGTCTGTATCTGGCCGCAGCCGGCCGTTTCAATCCATGGCATAAAACACGCGGCAGGCCTTCATGGTCATATAGCAGTCCAGCTTTCCGACAATCTCCCAGGGCGCATGCATGGACAGGACCGGCACGCCGGCATCCAGCGTGTCAATATTGCGCTTGGCCATATACTTCGCCACCGTGCCGCCGCCGCCGGCATCCACCTTTCCCAGCTCCGCCGCCTGCCAGCATACGCCGCCGCGGCTGAAGGCCCGGCGGAACCGTGCCATCACTTCTCCCGCCGCGTCGGACGCGCCGGATTTTCCGCGGGCGCCGGTATACTTGCAGACCGCCACGCCGTAATTCATCCGCGCACTGTTTCGCCGGTCGGAAACCTCCGCGTAGGTGGGGTCAAACGCGGCAGCCACATCTGCCGACAGGCAGATGGAATTGGCCAGGCATCTGCGCAGATTTGCCTGCTGGCAGGCACACAGCTCTTCCAGGAACAGGTCGAACGCTTCCGACTGAACGCCCGTCACGCCGTCAGAGCCGATCTCTTCCTTATCCGCCAGCACGCAAACCGCCGTATGCTCCGGCGCCGCCTCCAGATCCAGCAGCGGCTGGAACGCCGCATAGGCGCAGACCCGGTCGTCATGGCCGTAAGCGCCGATCATGCTGCGGTCAAAGCCCACGTCCCGCGCCGGCAGCGCCGGCACCATGGTCAGCTCCGCAGAAAGGAAGTCTTCCTCCGTGATGCCGTATTTATCGTGCAGCAGCATCAGCGCAGCCAGCTTCAC
>JAHZEF010000087.1:3264-9610 GCA_019422005.1 Clostridiales bacterium | reverse complement strand
ACGGATAATACCGCTTGGTATCCGGCTCCAGATATACGCCCTGGATCTCGTTTTCATTGATAAAATCGCGGACCTCCTGCGACAGGTCGTCCTCGATCTTCCGTTTGATCACCTTATACCGCTTGGTGGTGTCCGCAGCCTGCTCAAAGACGAACCCGGGTTCCACATCCAGGATTTCGCTGAGGCCTGTGGCGATCAGGTTCAGATCCTGCTCCTTCTGCTGGATCTCATTGGGGTCGATAAAGACATTTTCCACCGTGGTCGAGGTGGCCAGAATATTCATGTTCCGGTCATAGACCATACCGCGGTCGGCTGTGACCGCCGTGCTGCGGGTCTGGTTCTGGATCGCCATCTGCTCATATTCGTCATGGTCGACAACCATCAGCTGAAACAGCGTTGCGATCAGCGGTATAAATGCAACAATGCCACACACCATTAAAAAGAATGTGCGGCTCAAAATGGTCCGGTTCGCCCGTTCATTGGCGTCACCGGGCGCGTTCTTCACTTGTTTTGACTGCATATGTTTTTTTGCCATTGTTCATCCTGCGCTTTCCCAAACCCCGGAACGGAAACATGGGCGGAAGGTCCGGCCCGCCGCCCATGCCATCGCGTGCTCCCGGCACAAGCCATATGTCCGGCTCCGGCATGCCTGTGATCCGAACATTGGTGATTGTACCATATTTTCTTCCGAAATACTATATGTGTTCACTCAGGATAAGTATGACACCAGACTCTCCATACTGGACTTCAGCGCGTTCACCACAGCTGTCAGCGGATTGGAGGACTCTTCCTGCAGAACCTCCGCCCGGTCGGAACCGGCCAGGTTCAGGTAAACCGTCTGGCTGGAGGTGGGCTGTGTCATCCCCAGATCCCTGGTCGCCCGTTCCTCAATGGCAGCCAGATCAATCTTCCCCTCGTACTCCGAGTGCAGCAGCTGATTCTCCTGTGTCAGGCTTTCCAGCTGGTCGGCCAGATCGCCGGCCTGGGACGTCGCCTCATACAGCTGCACATATCCGAAAATCACAAGCACCAGCAGGCAGGCCGCCGCCAGCATGCCAAATACAGCAAACGGAGATACCGCCGTCCTGGCCTTGACGCGGACCCTCCGAACCGGCCGCCGCCGCTCTTCCGGCAGCTGCGGATGCTGAATTTCCGGCGCCGCATTCCCGCGGTAAGCGCGGACGTCATACGCCGCCGCGCCGTTGGTGCGATAAGGCGTACGATATAAATTGTTTCGATTCTGATTGGCTGCCATTGCGACACCCTTCCTCTCATTCGTCAGAACATCGGCGCCGATGTATCCCAATTCCGGGCCGGAGCGCCCGGAGCACTTTATATTTTTTCCGCCGCGCGCAGCTTCGCACTCCGCGCCCTTGGATTCCTTTCCAGCTCCTCCGCCCCGGATACCACAGGCTTTCGGCTGAGCAGCCGGATCTGCGGGGACTTTCCGCAGACACAGACCGGGAAATCAGGCGGACAGGTGCACCCTTTTGCCGCAGCCTGCATCGCGTTCTTGACAATCCGGTCCTCCAGGGAATGGAAGGTGATCACTGCCAGCCGCCCGCCGGGCTTCAGGCGCGGAATGGCCTGCCGCATCATTTCGCTGACAGCGTTCAGTTCGTCGTTGACCGCGATCCGGATCGCCTGAAAGCTGCGCTTGGCGGGGTGCTGCTTTTCCCGCAGGGCCTGGGACGGCATGGCGCTCTTGATGACGTCCACCAGCTCCAATGTGGTCCCGATGGGCCGTTCCGCCCGCCGCCGCTCCACCGCCGCGGCAATCAGCGGCGCATAGCGCTCTTCTCCATACTCAAACAGGATGCGGCGCAGTTCCTCCCTCGGCCATCGGTTTACAATCTCCCAGGCCGTCAGGCTGTCGCCGCTGTCCATGCGCATATCCAGCGGCGCGTCAATCATATAGGAAAATCCCCGCGGGCCGTCATCCAGCTGCGGCGAGGAAACGCCCAGGTCGAACAGCATGCCGTCGACCTTCTCCAGGCCCAGGCCGTCAAGGATCGCGTCGATTTCCCTGAAATTGCTGTGAACCAGCGTCACGCGCCCTTTCCAGGGCTCCAGACGCGCCTCGGCCGCCCGCAGCGCCGCCGGATCCCGGTCCACACCGATCAGCCGGCCGCTTGTCAGCCGGCGCGCGATTTCCCGGGAATGCCCCGCACCGCCCAACGTGCCGTCCAGATAGACGCCGTCCGGCCGGACGGCCAGCGCCTCCATGCACTCGTTCAGCAAAACAGATACGTGTTGAAATTCCATCAGAAGCCCAGCTCCTCCATGGCGGCCGCCAGGTTTTCCGGCGTCAGAGTCTCCTGCTCCAGCGCCTCGTACGCGGCGGAATCCCAAATCTCCGCATGCCCGCCCTGGCCGATGAAGGTGACCTCCTGGCTCAGGCCCGCATATTGCCGCAGATCGGCCGGGATCAGAAAGCGGCCCTGCTTGTCTGGCTCACATTTGGCGGCATTGGCAAACAGGAAACGCATCTTTCGGGATTGTGAAATCGGCAGGGCATTGTATCGATCCAAGATGCTCTGCCAGCCGGCTTCGGTATAGACCGACAGGCAGTGATCCAGCCCCAGTGTCACATAGAAGGATTCGCCCAGCTCTTCACGAAGCTTGGCCGGCACAAACAGACGGCCCTTCGGATCAACCGTGTGCTTATATTTGCCGTACAAATCCCTCACCTCGCTCCACTTTACTGCAAACTTACTCCATTTCACTCCACTTATCTATACTATACAGTGTCGCCGCACAGATTGCAATCCCTTGCGCTGATTTTTTCACTGAAAAATTTGGCATTTTTCGGAGGTTTGCTCCTATTTTCCTTATTTTTGAACGTATGTTCGAGAATGAAGCGGACAAGCGCCCGGCCGGAATCACAGCGCCGTCCCGCCGGGCAGAACGGCATCTCCCGGGACAGGGCGGCATGGAATGGATCCCTGGCAGGCAGAAGCCGTCCGTACCCCGTCCGGCGGATTCCGTACCGCCTCCCGCGGCGCAGGAAGGCCCCTGTGTGGATCAGAACCCCGAAAACTGCCGGCGGCAGACCGGAACCTGCATTCCGGTCTGCCGCCGGCAGTCGAACCCGCCTCAGCCCTGTCCCAATGTGCGCAGCGCCACGCCGTGCTCCGCCGGCTCCACCACCGCCGACGCGCCTTCCGCGCCCCCGCTCAGCAGCAGATCCGCCAGCGGATCCTCCACTTCACGCTGAATCATATGGCGAAGTTCCCGCGCGCCGCTCTCCTTGCCCAGGCAGACCCGCGCCAGCCTCTGCGCCGCCTCAGGCGCCACGCGGACCGCCACGCCGGATTCCTGCGCACGCTGTACCGTCTCTTCCAGCAATTTGGCTGCAATCCCGGTCAAATCCGCCTCCGTCAGAGGATGGAAGACCGCAATGCAGTCAATTCTCCCCAGAAACTCCGCCGGAAAATGCGCCCGCAGGCAGGCTCTGGTCCGCTCCTCCTTCCCTGCCGGCAGGAATCCCAGGCCCCCGCGGCTCTGCTCGGCGTTTCCCAGATTGGACGTCATGATAATCATTGTATTTTTGAAATCGACCGTCCGCCCCATGGTGTCAGTCAGCATGCCGTCCTCCATAATCTGCAGCAGGATGCTGCAGACGTCCCGATGCGCCTTTTCCAGTTCATCAAACAGGACGATGGAATACGGCCTCCGGCGGACCTTCTCCGTCAGCTCGCCGCCGTCCCCGTGCCCCACATAGCCGGGAGGCGCCCCCACCAGCCTGGACACGGCGTGCTTTTCCATATATTCGGACATATCCAGGCGGATCAGCGCGTCCCTGCTTCCGTAAACCGCCTGCGCCAGCGCTTTGCAGAGTTCCGTTTTTCCCACGCCCGAAGGGCCCATAAACAGCAGGGACGCAATCGGCCTTCTCTGATCTGCCAGGCCCGAACGCCCGCGCCGCACCGCCCTGGCGGCCGCCTCCACCGCATGCTCCTGGCCGATGACATGCCTGCGCAGTTCCTGCTCCAGCTGCAGCAGCCGCTGCCGTTCGCTGCCGGTCAGCTGCCCGATGGGGATTCCGGTGCGTTCCGCCACCGTTTCAGCGATATCCTGCCCTGTTACCTTCCGGCTGCGGACCATGCCGCCGACCTGGCGCTGCACCAGGCTCTGCAGCTTGTCCCGCAGCTCCGCCGCCCGCTCAAAGCGGTTTTCCCGGATTGCCGCGTCCAGCTCCTTGCTGAGGCTGCGCTGCGTCTGCTCCAGCGGGTCATGGCGCCGGAGTCCTGCCATCTTGGTCCGCGCGGCACCCTCATCCAGCAGATCCACCGCCTTGTCCGGCAGGAATTTATCGCTCAGATAGCGGCACGACAGGCTCACCGCCGCCTCAATCGCCTCGTCTGTGATTTGAATTTTATGATGCTGCTCCAGCCCCGGCCGCAGCCCCTTCAGAATCTGCTTTGTCTCTTCCTGGCTGGGTTCCGGTACCGTTACGCGGCGAAACCTCCGTTCCAGCGCCGCGTCCTTCTCGATGTATTTCCGGTATTCCTCCACCGTCGGGGCGCCAATCACCTGGATCTCTCCGCGGCCCAGCGCGGGCTTCATCAGATTGGACGCGTCGATCGCCCCCTCCGCCGCGCCGGCCCCCACAATGGTGTGGAGCTCGTCAATAAAAAGGATGATATTCCCGGCCCGTCGGATTTCCTGAATCATATCCCGGATCCGCTCTTCAAATTCGCCCCGGTATTTCGTCCCCGCAATCATGCTGGCCATGTCCAGCGCCAGCAGCCGTTTCCCCCGCAGCTGTTCCGGAACCTGGCCCATGGCAATGCGCTGCGCCAGCCCTTCCGCAATGGCGGTTTTCCCCACGCCCGGCTCGCCCACCAGAGCCGGGTTGTTCTTCTGTTTGCGGCAGAGGATCTGCATAACCATGTCGATTTCGAAATCCCTGCCGATCACCGGCTCCATGGACGGAGCTTTTTCCACCAGATTCTCACAAAATTGATCCACCAGTCTCGTTGCCGCCACCTGCTTTCTTCCTTCATAGAGTTCCTGCCTGGACCGGATGCCCAGATACGCGTCGGTAAACAGATCATCCATGCAGACGCCGCACTGACGCAGCAGGATCGAGGCCGTGGCGCTGTAATCCCGCGCCAGCGCCAGCAGCAGATGCTCCGGCCAGATCGCCCCTGTCCCGGTCTGCCGCGCCTCGCAGGCCGCGCCGCCGATCAGTTTCCTCGCCCGCGGCGTCAGCCCCTGCGGCGGCGACGGCGCGGCGCGCCCCTGCCCGGCCCATCGCGTCAGCGCCCGGCAAAGCTGCCCGGCACAGACGCCCTCCCGGTGAAGGGCCATGGCCGCGCCGTCGGCTCCGCCGGCCATGGCCAGCAGCAAATGTTCCGTGCCGACATAGCTGTGTCCCCAGCCGCCGGCAATTGCCCGTGCGCACAGCAGCAGCTGCGTCACGGGCCTTGTCATCGGGTTCGTATGCACGTCTCCGCCTCCGTTTCCTTGAGAATTTTTCCCATTCCTGCCGCTTTTATACGGCCGCCCCGGAGCGGATGCTTTTTTCTCGGTTTCTTGTATTTAACAATTGCATTTTTAAAAATTCATGATAGAATGAAACCGTAACATCGAAACTACATTTTGGAGGTGTACAGAAAGTTATGGCATACGTAATTACTGACGCTTGCGTCAACTGCGGTACCTGTGTTTCCGAATGTCCCATGGATCTGATTTCCGAGGGCGACGGCAAGTACGTTATCAACGCTGACGAGTGCGTTGAGTGCGGCAGCTGTGCCGCTGTCTGCCCCAACGACGCAATTGTCGAAGGCTGAGTTGTGTACGCAGAGGGCCTGTGCCAAGCACAGGCCCTCTGTCCGTTTTCAGGAGTATATCATGAACACCATAGAATCTCTCTGGGGCGGCCTGACGCTGCAGACTGCCCCGGATGTGTTTGCGCTGAGTACGGATTCCATCCTGCTGGCCGATTTTGTCCGCCTGCGTCCGGGAGACTCCGTCTGCGACCTGGGATGCGGCGCCGGCATTTTGGGGCTGCTGCTCTGCGGCCGGGATGCGCGCTGCCGTGTGGTCGGCGTGGAACTTGAGCCCCGCGCCTGCGCGCTGGCTTCCCGGAACATCGCCCGCAATGCGCTGGACGGCCGCTTTTCCCTGATCCCCGGCGATCTCCGGGCCATCCGTTCCCTGCTGCCGGCCGGAAGTATATCCCATGTGGTCGCCAATCCGCCCTATTTCCCTTCCGCCTCTTCCGCCGCGCCGGTTTCTGCGCGCGCCGCAGCGCGCTCAGAGCAGACCTGTTCTCTGGACGAGGTCTGCGCTGCCGCCGCCTGGCTGCTGCGCTGGGGCGGGCGGTTCTCTGTTGTCT
>JAHZEF010000087.1:460-3254 GCA_019422005.1 Clostridiales bacterium | reverse complement strand
GCCCGGAACGCCTGTGCGATCTGTTCTGTGCGCTGCGCGCCTGCCGCCTGGAGCCAAAGCGCCTGCGCTTTGTACGCCACCATCCCGGCGCCGCCGTGAGCCTCGTTCTGATGGAAGCCGTCGCCGGCGGAGGGGCCGGCCTGTCCTTTGAGCCGGATCTGCTGCTCCACAATGCCGACGGCACGCCGTCGGCCGAGCACCGCCGGATTTATCACTGTGAAGGAGGGATCTGAATGCCCGGAATCCTGTATCTGGTTCCCACGCCCATCGGGAACCTGGGAGACCTGTCCGATCGTATCCGCCAAACGCTGGAATGCGCCGATTTCATCGCGGCGGAGGACACCCGCGTCTCATTGAAGCTGCTGAACCACCTCGGTCTGAAAAAGCAGCTGGTCAGCTACTACGAACATAACCGCGCGGAAAGCGGCCCCAAAATTCTGGAACGGCTGCTGGCCGGAGAGACCTGCGCGCTGGTTACCGACGCCGGGACGCCTGCCATCTCGGATCCCGGCGAGGCGCTGGTGGCGCTGTGCGCGGAAGCCGGCGTTCCCGTCTGCGCAATTCCCGGCCCCTGTGCCGTAATCACCGCCCTGGCCGTCTCCGGGCTTCCCACCGGACGCTTCACGTTTGAAGGCTTCCTCTCCACCAGCAAAAAAAGCCGCAGGGAGCACCTGGAATCGCTGCGGGACGAGCGGCGGACCATGATTTTTTACGAAGCGCCCCACAAACTCGTCCAAACGCTCCAGGATCTGTCCGCAGCTTTCGGGCCGGACAGGCGCATCGCCTTATGCCGGGAGCTGACCAAGCTCCATGAGGAGATCCTCCGCATGACGCTGCAGGAAGCCGTCGCCTTCTACGGCGGGCAGGCGCCCCGCGGAGAATACGTCCTGGTGCTGGAGGGCGCGCCTGCGCCGGCGGCACCTGCAGTCACGCCGGAGGAAGCAGCCGCCATGGTCGCCTCCCGGATGTCCGGCGGAGTCAGCCGCAAGGATGCGGTCAGGCAGGTGGCCCGGGAATCGGGGATTCCCAGAAACATACTGTATGACGCCTCCCTCCTGCTCTGATTCCCGCCGCCGGTGCGGCTGCTGCATCTGCCTGCAGATCCTGCCGCATCACAAAGGGCTTGACAAATCCTGAATATCTGATATATTGTAATTAGAATAATTCTAATTTTGAGCAATGGATCATGCTCCTGTTCATCTTCGCGGAATCTATAGGCTGATTGATCAGGCCTCAATATTGGAATGCGCGCGTTTCCTGCCTCCTGCACGGAGCGCCCGCTGCCGGAGCGGCATCTTTTGGGACGCGCAATTCTGCAAATTTTGTTTTAGGAGGAAAACTCATGAGAAGTATCACAACCCTGGATCTGCAGTATGCCCACAGATTTTACGGATTTAAAGGAGAAGCGCAGTATCTGCACGGACATACGGGCGTCTTGACCATTGAAGTGGAGGATTCCGTTGAACCCGGTGTGAATATGGTGTTCCCGTGTAATGAAATCCAGAAAACGGCATGGAGCGTTTTAAAGAATTTTGACCATGCCTTAATCCTGCGGGAAGACGATCCGCTGCTGCCGGCAATTCTGGACGTCTATGAGAAGCAGGGGATTCGCAACGGCGCTCCCCAGAATCAAATGAAGGGCCCAGCCTTTCAGACAGAGCTGGCAACAGCCTATCCGGAATGCCGCCTGGTCGTCACCAAAGAGACCATGACGGTCGAGGGTATGATTAAAATTGTTTACAGTCTCCTGAAAGACCGGCTGAATATCGTAAAGCTCACTTTCACCAGCGGCGTCAACGCCGCTTCTGCGGAATTCACAGCAAAGAATCAGATCGACCGCTGCCCGCTGTGCGGAATCGCCCTGAATGAAAACGGCGTCTGCCCCAAATGCGGATACCGGAAAGGCTAATAAGGCAGCATCCGGCAGGGAACCAATCATCGCAGCAAAAACAGCAAGCCATACGGCTTGCTGTTTTTGCTGCGCCATTGAAAAAGAGCGCATAGCTGCAGTCATATCTCCGGATGGCGTCCGGCAGGATCACCCCCGCTCCGGAAACGCAGCCGCCGACCAACAGCACCTCCGGATCCGCCGCGCAGGAAACCGTTGGTCGGGCGCGTCCCATCATCCCTCCGAAGAACTCCAAAATTTCCGGCGCCGGCGGAGGGGCCGTCCTGTCCTGGCAGGAGCGTCTGCACCGCGCCGTCCGGCGCGGCCCGAAGCCGTGTTCCGGTGCAGGGCGCGCTTTCCCCGTATCCATCCGGCCTGTCCGGCCCGGATACGGGGTTTTTCTCTGCCCGTATAGAAATCCTCCATTCATGTAAAATACTTTTATATTGTAACAATCGGAGGTTTTTATAGTATGAATGCATACAGATTGACGGCCGGGCAAATCGCCGCTTACGGCGCATATCTCCGCCAGGAGGAGCGTGCGGAGGGTACCATTGAAAAATATCTCCGGGACCTGGCCGCTTTCACCCAATGGCTGGGCGAAAGCGCCGTTACCCGCGAAGCCCCGGTTCAGTGGAAAAACCACCTGCTGTCGCTCCGCTACGCGCCGGTCACAATCAATTCCATGCTGGCCGCGCTGAACGGCTTCTTCCAGTTTGCAGGCTGGCACGACTGCCGGGTAAAATTTTTGAAAATCCAGCGGCGTCTGTTCCGGGACCGTTCCCGTGAATTAACCCGGCCCGAATATGAACGGTTGATTTCCACGGCCCGCGGGCGGAAGCAGGAGCGCCTTGCCCTGCTGATCGAATCCATGGGAGCCCCCGGCATCCGGGTCCGCGCGGTCAG
>JAHZEF010000087.1:0-450 GCA_019422005.1 Clostridiales bacterium | reverse complement strand
GCCGGGGCTGGGCGGAAATATCTTTGAAAGGAAAAATCCGAACCATCCTCCTGCCCAATAAGCTGTGCCGAAAACTCCTGAAGTATGCCAGGAAGCAGCAAACCGCTTCCGGCGAGATCTTTCTCACCAAAAGCGGGCGAAGCCTGACCCGATGTCAGATCTGGGCGGAAATGAAGCGGCTGTGCGCGCACGCCGGAGTGGAGCCCGGGAAGGTGTTTCCCCACAACCTGCGCCATCTGTTCGCCACAGCCTTTTACAGGGCCTGCAAGGATATTGTCCGGCTGGCCGACGTACTGGGGCATTCCAGCATTGAAACCACGCGTATTTATCTTGTGACCTCCGGCGCCGAACATTCACGCCAGCTGAATCAGCTGAAGCTGGTATTATAGACAAATTCCACATTTTGAATACAGCCCGGTTTCCAACCGGGCTGAACGGCATCAAAAAACC
>JAHZEF010000086.1:8605-9628 GCA_019422005.1 Clostridiales bacterium | reverse complement strand
GTGAAGCTGCTGCCGCCGTCGTGCAGGCCGGTGTCAAACCGGGCGCAGATGGCTGCAAACTCTGCGCGGGTGATGGGGGCGTTGGGTTCAAAGAGCGTGTCTGTCCGTCCCTTGAGGATATCAAGGGACGCCAGGGTGGAGACCGCCGCGTTGTACCAGTCGCCTGCATTTACATCGGAGAAGCCGTTCACGGCGGTCAGGTTCTGGCTGCGGATTTCCGGACTGAGCAGCCGGAAGAAGATGGCCGCTGCCTCGGCACGGCTGATATTGGCCAGGGGCCGGATCATGCCGTCCGGATATCCGATGACGTAGGCAAAATGGTCTGTTCCGTTGAGCCGGCCCGGTATGGCGGTTGGGGCCCAGCCGGCATAGACGGTCTTGTCGGAAGTCATTTTGATGGATGTGATGCGCTCTGTCAGTTCCTGGTCGGCATACCAGCCGGTGAAGGTATAACCCTCGCGGCTGGGCAGCTTGTTCAGGCTTACCACAGCGCTGCGGCCGTACCGCTCGTTCCGGTACGCCGTACCGCCGTTTGACTCGTAGGACAGGGTATAGCGGGCCGTTCCGCCGCCGGGGGCGGGGTCGGGATCAACTGCGGGGCTTTCATAGGTGTTGACAAAAGGCACCGTAGTCGTGGCGCCGGCCAGGATGATGCCGCTCACAGCGTCCGTCTCCACCCCGTTGACCGCTGCTTTCCAGCCTGTGCCGGCGTGCTCGGTGACGGTGTACCGGGCGCCGGCGGGGAGCGTAAACGCTTTCTGCTCGCCGCTTTTGAGCGTAAACGCCGTGCTGCCGCCGGCGTGCTCCAGCGTGAAGCGGAACGCCTCGTCGCTGCCGGCCCCGCCCACAGCCGTCTTGCTGACAACAAGCCTGCCCGGCGCGGCATTCACGAAGGACGCCGCAGAAGTTTTGCCGGACTGGATCGTACCGTTTACGCTGCTGCCGGGCTGGCCGTTGACTGTTGTTGTCCAGCCGTCAGGCTGCGGGCCGGCCTCTGCAACCGACCATTCTGTCCCGGCGGTG
>JAHZEF010000086.1:0-8595 GCA_019422005.1 Clostridiales bacterium | reverse complement strand
GCTTTCGCCTGCCCTGAGGGACAGGGTTTGCGTGCTTTCACCAATCCGAACCGTAAACGTATACGCTGCGTCGGGATCATCCCCGCCGTTCACCGTCTTGCTCACGAGGAGGGAGCCGGGGGCGGTATAGGTGTTGGTAAATGTGACGGTCTGGGCTGTCTGGCCTGCCGCCATGGTACCGGATACCGTCCGTCCGTCGCTGCTGACTGTCCCGCCGTCGGCTGTGGTCGTCCAGTGCTCGCCCGGGGCGGCCTCGGTGACCTCCCAGCCGGCGCCCTCGCTGAGGGTAAACGCCGCGCTTTGGTTGTTGCGCAGGGTAAAGGCCCTGGAATCAGTTTCGCCGCCGTTTTCGATGACCGTCAGCGTGAAGGAAAACTCGCTGGTGCCGGCCTGCGTGGTGTCTCCCGCGGTTTTCTTGAACACAGTCAGCGTCCCGGTGTGGGCTCTGTGCTCGCTGGTAAAGGTGACGGCGGTACGTCCGCCTGCAGGCATCGTGCCGGAAGCGGTGAGATTCTCAATCGTTATGCCCTCTGCCGGGGCGGCTGCCACGGAGTTGGTCCAGTGGTCTGATTCCTGAATGTTGAAATTTGTCGTTTCCTCTACGGCCCATGTGACGTTTGGGCTGAGCGGGAAAACCCTGCTTTCACCGCCTTTCAGGGAGAAATCTGCGCTGTATACGCCTTCTCCGACGGCCGTCCAGCCCTCCGGGTCAGGCGCAGCGTCCATGCCGGATAACGTGATGGTAAACGCAAACTCCTGGATTTCATCGTTGCCGTTGACGACCTGCTTTGTCACAGTCAGCACGCCGTCCGGCAGCGAGGCGCTCAGCCGCCCGTTGTTGCCGTGATAAATCCGGAAGCTGTGGTTCTCTTCGCTGTTTTCTTCATCATAATACAGGTACAGGTAAATATCCGCGGTGCCGGTGTTGTTCCGATCCCCCTTCTCCTGACGGAAATCGGCGAGATTTCCCAGCCGGGGGGCGCCTTCCTTGAGATACAGCGCTCCATTCGCGTCTGTACCCATTGATTCTGCCCGGATGGAAGAACCCGGACGGGACACGACAAGCGTCTTCTCCGTGCCCGCGATGCCGCCGCCCCCCTGAACGGCCTCGTAATAGCTGATCCTGAAATAATATGCAGCGTTCTCGCTGTGATCCGTCGCCGGAGTGGTACAGCCTGCGTCTGTATACAGCGGCGTATCCGCATCCACATAGTAGAAGGGGTTGTCCAGCGCAGGCGTGTAGGAGACATGGGCGTTGCCGATGGTCTTGTTGTCGAGCCCGACTTCGCCCGGCTGCTCCTCAGCGCTGTAATAGCCCTCGTAGAACTGCACCCGCCCATCAACGGTATGCTGTGCAATATAATCGGGAGACACCACGCCCAGGTTCACGCTGCCGTCGCTGTTCAGGACACCGTCCTGCAAGCCTACGGAGTAGACCAGCCGGAGGGGATAGGCGCTGTTGTGGGTGAAGCTGGTGACCAGCCCGTCCACGTTTTCCATAATGGTGGTCTGGCGCAGGGGCAGCAGTGCGGCGGGGATTTCCACATGGACAGTCTGCATGTTTCTGCCGTCGGTACTGGCTGTAACGTATATTTTGATGTCGCTGAGGGGATGGGTGCCGTAGACCGGGTTTGTGGCCGTGCCGTTTACGACGTAGCATCCATTTTCATCCGGCCCTTCGATGTGGTCGGTGCGGTAGATGACGTCATTGATGATGAGGGCCTTGACATCCTTAAGCTCCATGTATTCTCCCAGCGGGTCGGAGTAGCGCAGCCAGCCGCTTTCGTCGGGAGCAGACGGATCCGTCAGCGTGGGCACCTTGGCGGTGTTCGATGTGACCTGCGCAAGAACAAGGTCAAAGATGGATTCCCAGTCGATGTCGTTGCCGGCAACGGTGTAGTAGCCGTCGTTGTACCGGAGTTCGTCGGCGGTGAGGCCGTGCTCGTTCCCGAAAGTGGTCTGCCCGTTATTTGCTCCGGCATTGGGCAGCGTGGCCGATTTGGAGGCGCCGGTATAACTGGCCACGTACCCGGCGAAGGCTTTGTTTTCCGTGAGGTAGGTGCGCGGGTCAAGGACGACCCTGGCCAGCGCCGGCGCGTTCGCGGTGTCGGGATTGATGCCGATGGTGTAGACCTGCATCGCATCTGCATGATAATGCGCGGCGACCTCTTTTTTCATATACGCTGCCGTCAGGATCGCGGCAAAGGTCTGCGCATGGCGCCTGGAAACGTTACCGGCGCTGTTTATGTCCGCCATGCCCTCGTTGCGCTTGATCTCTACGCGGTCAAGGAAGACTGTGCTGCTGTGATATGTTGTGGACAGGCCGGCTTCGCCGTTGGTGACGATGGTGCCGTCGGCCTGGACGGTACTCTTCGTCGGATTGTCTGTCACGGTGCTGGCGATTTTGGGCTCGCCCTCGCTCATGAGGATCAGCGCCGGCTGGCGGCTGACCACGGTGCCGCCGATGGTCACAGTGAGTTCCTCCGCCTCCTCCAACAGCTTCATACCGGCGTATATGCCCATCTGCGTGTACTTGTTGACGGGGGTTCCCAGCTGATAGGACACGGAAAAGGTGTTGCTCCTGGCGTCTGTGGCGCCCTTTTCCACATAAGTACATGTCACTGTGGTAGACTGGCCAGGCGCACCGCTGCCGGGATTCAGGTTCACCGAGGTATAGTGCCCAAGCGGGAGCAGCACCTCCGCCTGGCTGGAGTAGGCGACGATCCCCACGCGGTTGTTCGGGTTGAGCCCCATCATCGCCTCCACAGCCGCCTCCACGGCCGTGAGCATGCTGTTCAGCTTACCCGCTGCAGAGTTGCTCATGGGCGACATATCCAGCACGAACACCAGGTCGATGGGCGACGCGGTTTCGCTGAGGACCGTCGTGGTGCTGGCAAGGGCGGAATAGGAGACGAGGAAGTCTTCGCCGCTGCCCTTTGTGATCGTGACGCGGCCGGTGTGGTCGCTGATCTCCCCCTGGCCGTATTCCCGGACGTTGCCGGTATAGGTGAGATCGCTGTCGGATACCGTTTTGTCCGTCCAGATGCGCCCGTCGTAGCGCGTATTGTTGAGGTCGAAGATTTTCGTATAATCATAGCGGGAATCGACGTCGGTTGCGGTCGTCGGCGCGGTGACTGTGAGCGGGTTTGGATTGTCCGGCGATTCCCCCTGCCCGCTGTCCGCCGCTGCGGCGGGAATGGCGCCCAGCAGCATGATAACGGCCAGGGCGGCCGCAAGGATCCTCTTTTTCATGGTATGTTTCCTCCCATCTGCGTGATGAATCCTGCATACTTTCAGGATGCTTGCAAACAACAGAATTTTCGTTCTGTTGTAACCGGCGGCGGCGGGGTTTCATCTGCCGGCCGCCGGGACGCTTGTTTCTGATGGGATCTGACAGGATTTTCTCCAAATAGGCACGCCAAACCAGACGGGGCAAAAAATCTGAGATGTCCCGTCTGTCCGGTATGCCCGGAAATGGGAAAATAACTTGCAAATGGGATGGCCTTTATGTATAATTTGTATGAAACAGGCTTGTGAAATACCAGGACTACAACAGAACGAAAACTATGTTGTAAGCACAAGCCCCATACGGCTGATCTGCCTGGCATGGGTGCGCCCGCTCTCCACGGTGTAGATGCGGGTGGTGTCGACGGAAGAATGGCCGAGGATGTCCGCCAGCCGGGACAGGTCTTTTTCCATGGCGTAATACGTCCGTGCAAACAGGTGGCGCAGGTTGTGGGGGAACACCTTGGTTTGCTCCACGTTTGCATATTCACACAGCCGTTTCATGTCGCGCCAGATGTTCGAGCGGTCCAGCGGCTTGCCGGTCCGGGTGGTAAACACCGCCCCGGCGGCCTTTTTTTGCGCGTTCAGGTATGTTTGCAGGAGCTTCTGCAGGGTGTGCGGGAGAAAGACCATGCGGCGCTTGCCCTTGTTGATGATTTCGGCCCGGCCTGTTTTAACCGCCTCTGCGGTGATGAACCTCAATTCGCTTACGCGGATCCCCGTGGCGCATATTGTCTGAATGACCAGGGAAAGCCGCTGATTTTCACGCTGCTCCGCTGCCCGGACAAGCCGGGCATACTCAGCGCGGGTCAGTTCCCGGCCCTCGTCGCAGAACAGGGGGCGCTGAATTTTCATCAGTCTGACCGTCAGATCCTGCCATCCCATAAACGAGAAAAAGCCGTTGACGGCGGCCAGCATGGAGTTGACGGATACCGGGGCATGCGCTGCGGCCAGGGCTTCTTTCCAGGCGATGAGAACGGGTTTGGAGAGGGGATGGCCGTCCAGGTCGTTCAAAAGGACGGTCAGGCTGCGGACGTATTTTTGGATCGTGGCCGGGGCGCGTTCCTGTTCCCGCAGGTGCAGGGCATAGCGATCAATCTGTTCTGCCGTGATCCGGCGAAGTTTTCTGGACATCATGATGCCTCCTTGAAAGGTTGATGCCGTTATTGTACCGAAAACAGGGGTGCGGCATACCACGCGCAGAAGGGGATGGAGGCGTGCGTCCGGGTGTTTGCCTTTGGAAGCGAAAATCCCCCACAGAACATTCCGTTCTGTGGGGGATTTTTTGCGCGGATGGCTTTGTAATTGTTCCATGGAAGCGTGCCTGGCCGGTGCTTTAAAACCTCCGGGGAAATTCATATTCTGAATCGTTTGAACATGCGGAGGCTGTTTGCGCCCCGCGCATGTCCGGATGCCGCAGCAGGCTGCTTCCGCGGCGGCCCGGGAGGCGGATTTGGACAGCAGGGCCGGTCAGGCGGCGCCGCCTTTTCCGCGGCGCGCTTTCTTCTTCTTTTTCCGTGCCTGCAGCACCAGCAGGAGCACCACGAGTACGACAAGCGCGGCGCCGCCGGCGATCAGATAGGTTGTAGTGTTGCTGCCGGAAGTCTTCACATCCAGCCACAGCGCGTCCATTTTCTGTGTGGCCTCCGTCGACAGGGCCAGGAAGCTCTCGCCGCGGGCCAGCGTCGCCTCATCGGGATAGGCGACGGGGCTGGAGGTCACTTCGGGATCCATGTATTCCTTGGCGGCGGAAATCGGCGTGGAGTAACCCAGGTAATCCAGATTCTGTCCGGAGATTTCCGGGTCGCACAGGAAATTGATGAAAGCTTCGGCGCCGGCCTTGTTGGTGCAGCCCTTGGGAATACACATGGCGTCGATGAACAGGTTAAAGCCCTCTTCCGGATGGCTGAACGCCAAATCAGGGTTTTCCTGTACCATTGTCAGAAAATCGCCGGCATAATACGGGGCGATCCACGCTTCCTCGCGCTCCATCTTGCTGAAAATCTGATCCATAACGTATTGCTGCACCAGGGGCTTCTGCTCCTGAAGCAGCGCCGTCACGTCCTCAAACTCCGCCGGGTCTTCCGTATTGAGGCTGTAGCCCTTGATCAGCTCGGCAATTCCGAACGCGTCGCGGCAGTTGTCAAACATCAGGATTTTGCCCTGATATGCCTCGTTCCAGAGGGCGTTCCAGCTTTGGGCGTCGGCCTCGTCCACATATTTGGTGTTATAGATCAGCCCTACCGTGCCCCAGGTATAGGGGACGGAGTAGAGATTATCCGGATCATAGTCCGTGTTTTTAAACGCTTCATCCACGTACTGGTAGTTGGGGATATTGGAGAAGTCCAGGGGTTCCAGCATGTCCTCCGCAATCAGCCGGGCGATCATATAATCGGAGGGGATGATTACGTCGTAAGAGGAACCGCCGGTTTTAAGCTTGGTATACATGGTTTCATTGCTGTCGAAGGTGACATAATTGACCTTGATGCCGGTCGCCGCTTCAAACTCGGCGATCACATCAATGGAACCGTCGTCGCCTTCGGAGATATATTGGCCCCAGTTATATACATTGATGGTGTTTGCATCATCGGCGGCCAGAACGCCGGTGGGAAGGGCGGAAGCCAGCAGCAGAAGCGCCAGCAGCAGGGAAAACAGTTTCTTTTTCAATGGGAACGTTCACTCCTTTGGTTGAATTTGGTGCGCGCACGGGCGGATTTCAAATCGCGGATCTGCAGCAGGTTCATAACGACCATTACCACCAGAATCACTGCGAACATTAAAGCAAACAGCGCGTAAATTTTCGGCTGCATGGGCTTTTTGGTGTAGTTGTAAATTTCCACCGGGAGCGTTACAAAGCTGGATCCGGTGACAAAGTAACTGATCACAAAATCGTCCAGGCTCATCGTAAAAGCCATGAGCAGGCCGGATATGATTCCGGGGAAGATTTCATGGATCACGACCTTGGTGAAGGCCTGAAACGGCGTGCAGCCCAGATCCTGTGCAGCCTCTGCCAGATCCGGGTCCATCTGGGAGAGCTTCGGCATAACGGACAGGATCACATAGGGCAGGTTGAAGGTGATATGCGCGATCAGCAGCGTCCAGAAGCCCAGGATCGAGTTGATTTTCAGCAGCGTGCCGGTGAACGCAAACAGCAGCGCCAGAGACACGCCGGTCACGATTTCCGGGTTTGTCAGCGGAATATTGGTCACGGACATCACCAGACGCCGCATGCGCCCGCGCATGGCATGGATGCCGAGCGCCGCCGAGGTTCCCAGAATGGTGGCCAGCACGCTGGAGAGGACCGCAATCAAAATGGAATTGCCCAGCAGCCGCAGCAGGGAATCGTCGCGGAACAGCGCGCCGTACTGCGCAAAGGTGAACCCCTTCCACACTGCCATGTCGGTTCCCCGGTTGAACGAAGAGACCACCAGAAGAATCATGGGGATATAGAGGAAGATGAACACCAGGACGGTGAAAATACGGTTCAGCCTTCTCATAGCGTCACCATCCCTTCCTCGTCGTCCGAGCCGGAGAAGCGGTTCATGATACCGACGCAGAGGAAAATCAGCGCCATCAGCACCAGGGACATGGCTGCGCCCAGATTGGGATTGTATGCGCCTTTGAACTGGGATTCGATGACGTCGCCGATCAGCGTGGATCCGGGGCTGCCGAGCTTCTGGGAGATATAGAAAGTGGAAACCGCCGGAACAAAGACCATGGTCACGCCGGAGACAATCCCGGGAATGGAAAGCGGAAAAACCACCTTCCCGAAAACCTGGGAATTGTTGCAGCCGAGATCCTGCGCCGCTTCCACCAGACGCGGGTCAATCTTAATCAGCACTGTGTAGAGCGGCATGATCATAAAGGGCAGGTAGTTGTAAACCATGCCGAGTATGACGGCCCCGTTGTTGCGGATCAGCGGCAGGGGGGCGAGCCCCAGCGCGCGGAGCAGATTGTTGATGATGCCGGTATCCTCCAGCAGGTTGACCCAGGCCATGGTCCGGAGCAGGAAGCTCATGCACATGGGAAGCATGACCAGCATATAGTAGAACTTCTGACGGGCCGGCGTAGCCTGGGCGATGCAGTAGGCGACCGGATAGCCGATTACCAGGCAGATGGCGGTGGAGACCAGCGACAGCCATGCAGAGCGCAGGAAAATGGGAAGATAATTGCCGATGGCCGAGAGGTTGTGCAGCGTAAAGCTGCCGTTCAGGTCGGTGAACGCGAAATAGAATACAACGCCCAGCGGGATCAGGGTGAACAGCAGCATCCAGATCACATAGGGGCCGGACAGCCATTTACTCTTCATCTTCGCCGCCCTCCGCGATCTCGTCATACTCGGCGGAATAGGAACTGTAATCGCCGAACATGCCGGAGTATTCGCTCTTCTTCATGACATGGATATCCTCCGGGTTCAGGCGGATTCCGATCCGCGCGCCGACAGGCTGGTAATCCGTAGTCTGGATCAGCCATTTGAACCCCTTGAAGTCCACGATAATGTCGAAGTGGACGCCCTTGAACGTGATGGAGGTTACGGTGCCGCAGAGGTGCCCGTCCGCAGCGGGGACAATGTCGATATCCTCCGGGCGGATGACGACGTCCACAGGCTCGTCCCTGGAAAACCCTTTGTCCAGGCATTCAAACTGCTTGCCGAAAAATTCCACAAGCAGATCCTGGCGCATGATGCCGTCCAGGATGTTGGATTCGCCGATAAAATCTGCGACGAATGCATTTTTCGGCTCATTATAGATGTCCTGAGGCGTGCCGATCTGCTGAATGTTCCCTTTGTCCATGACCACAATGGTGTCGGACATGGTCAGGGCTTCCTCCTGGTCGTGCGTGACATAGATGAAAGTGATCCCCATGGCCTGCTGGATACGCTTCAGTTCATTCTGCATGTCCTTGCGCAGGCGCAGATCCAGCGCGCCCAGCGGCTCGTCAAGCAGCAGCACCTTCGGGCGGTTGACCAGGGCGCGGGCAATGGCGACACGCTGCTGCTGACCGCCGGACAGGGATGTAACCTTCCGGTTTTCAAAGCCCCTGAGGCTGACGATTTCCAGCATTTCCGTCACACGGGTGTCGATCTCATTCTCACTCAGCTTGGCCAGCCGAAGGCCGAACGCGATGTTGTCGTACACGTCCAGATGCGGAAACAGGGCGTATCGCTGGAACACCGTGTTGATTTTCCGTTTATGAGGCGGCAGGTCGTTGATGCGCGCGCCGTCAAAAAAAACATCACCGGACGTCGGCGTTCAAAAACCGCCGATGATTCGCAGAGTTGTGGTTTTACCACAGCCGCTGGGACCCAGC
>JAHZEF010000085.1:1760-9644 GCA_019422005.1 Clostridiales bacterium | reverse complement strand
ATCGGGACGCATATGGTACTTTAAAATCGCAAACTGTTGAAAGGCGGCAGGGGAGTATGGGGACAAAGCATGACAGGCAGGCGGTATTCCGGCTTTTGAAGCTCATCTCGGCTGCGCTGATTGCCCTGATTGTGATTTTGGTATTTACCAACCTCAGCTCCTTCTCCGGCGTGTTCCGGGCGCTGATACAGGTGCTTTCCTCGGTGCTGTACGGCTTCCTGTTTGCCTATCTGCTCAATCCGCTGGTGCGCGGGCTGGACAAGCGGCTGCGGCCGTTCCTGCTGCGGCGCGGCTGCGGGGAAAGGGCCGCCTGGCGCGTCAGCCGTGTGGCCGGCATTGTGTTTGCGTTTGCGGTGGCAGGCATGATGGTCTATGCCCTGATTGTGATGATTGTGCCGCAGCTGGCAGTCAGCATCCGCGGGATTGTCAGCAGCATGCCGGCGTATTATAAAAGCATTGAGGGCTGGGTGCTCAATATCCTGGAGGATAATCCGGAAATCAAGAACTGGGCGGATATGGCTCTGGAAAAAGGTTACGTATTCCTGGAGGATTTCATCAAAAATGATCTGCTGGGCAGCGTGCAGAAGATTGTGGTCAGTGTGACGACCTCCGCCTACGCAGTGGTCCGGGAGCTGGTCAATATGGTAATCGGCCTGGTTGTGTCGGTCTATGTGCTGCTCTCCAAGGACAAGTTCCTGGCCCAGGCGAAAAAGATTGTGGTTGCCGGCTTCGCGCCGGATACGGCGGACCGTATTATGAACCACGGCCGGCAGATTGACAAAATTTTCAACGGCTTCATCATCGGGAAGCTGATTGACTCCCTGATTATCGGCATTCTCTGCTATATCGGGCTTGTCATTCTGCGGATGCCGTATGCGGTTCTGATTGCGACAATAGTCGGCGTCACCAATATTATCCCGTATTTCGGGCCGATTCTGGGTACCATACCGTGTGCGGTGCTGATCCTTCTGGATGATCCGCTGAAGTGCTTCTATTTTGTGATTTTCGTTTTGGTGCTGCAGCAGATCGACGGCAATATCATTGGCCCCAGGATTCTGGGCGAGAACGTGGGGATCTCCGGGTTTTGGATACTGGTGTCGATTACAGTCGGCGGCGGCCTGTTTGGCTTTGTTGGGATGCTGCTGGGCGTTCCGGTTTTTGCCGTGATTTATATGCTGGTCAGCGACGGCGTGGATCGGGCGCTGGTACGGAAAGGGAAGCCCACGGGGACAAAGGCGTATTATTCGATCCGGACTGTGGAGGATCTGGCGGAGCAGTCGGACGAGGAGCAGGAAAGCGTCGTGGGAGAACCGCCGGAGCAGGCGCCCAAAGCCTGACGCACTGTGATATGGAATGGTTCAGAGACCCTTGCGTGCCGTTTGGTGAAAAGGTGCAGGCCCCGCATTGGATTTCTCCAATGCGGGGCTTTTCAGTGAAACAGGAAAGAGGAAAGGATATGTCAGTTGTTCGTGTAAATCTCAGGGAACGGAGTTATGAGATCGTCAATCGCCGCGGCGCCCTGGCCGAATGCGGCGCCCTGGCGGCCGGCGTGCTGCATGGGAAGCGGGTTTTTGTCGTCACCGACGATCAGGTGGCGCCGCTTTACGGCGCGCAGGTCCTGGAGAGCCTGCGGGGGGCAGGCTTTGCTCCGGTTCTGCTGACGGTTCCCGCAGGGGAGCGCAGCAAGTCGCCGGAACGTCTGGCGTGGCTGTGGGAGCAGATGGCCTCCGGCGGAGTGACCCGTGCAGACGCAGTGATCGCGCTGGGCGGCGGGGTGATTGGCGATCTGGCGGGCTTTGCTGCCGCAACCATGCTGCGCGGCATAGAGCTGGTGCAGATTCCAACGACTCTGCTGGCCCAGGTGGATTCCTCCGTGGGCGGAAAGGTGGCGGTGGATCTGAAGGCCGGCAAGAATCTGGCGGGCAATTTTTATCAGCCCAGGCTGGTTGTGATGGACCCGGCTGTGCTGGAGACGTTGCCGGACCGCGTTTTTTCCGACGGTATGGCGGAGGTGATCAAGTACGGCTGCATCTGGGACGCCGGCCTGTTCGGACGCCTGGCGCGTCTGGGGAGCAGGGCGGCGGTGATGTCGGAAATTGAGGAAATCACCACGGCCTGCTGTGAGATCAAGCGGCAGGTGGTGGAGCAGGACGAACGGGATTTGGGCCTGCGGATGCTGCTGAATTTCGGGCACACCTTTGGCCATGTCTACGAGAAAGCTTACGGGTATCAGACCTACACCCACGGGGAAGCGGTGGCGGCCGGCATGGTGGATGCGGCCCGGCTGGGAGAGGCCATGGGCTATACGGCGTCAGGGACCGCAGACCGGATTCGGACGGCCCTGGAACAGTATGCGCTTCCGACTTCCATTTCCGCGTCCCGTGAGGAGTACGAGGCGGCTATGAGCCTGGACAAGAAAAGCCTGGGGGATGAGATCCGGTTTGTTTTTCTGGAGCGCATCGGGAGCGCGAAAACGGTCAGCCTGCCGAAGGAAGACCTGTTTCGCAGGCTGTAGGAGGAAGGCATGGACATTCAGATTACGCCGGCGCGGCTGCACGGCGCAGTGACGCCGCCGCCGTCCAAATCACAGGCGCACCGGCTGATCATTGCAGCGGCGCTGGCCGACGGAACCAGCCATATTTCCAATGTCGCGTTTTCTCAGGACATTGAGGCGACCATACGCTGCATGGAGGCGCTGGGGGCCGGCTTCCTGCGGGCCGGCGATACGCTGCAGATCCGCGGCGTCTTTGCGGAGGGACGGCGCCCGGCCTTCAGGGAGCTGCCGCGCTTTGACTGCGGGGAATCCGGCTCCACGCTGCGGTTTTTAATTCCCATTGCGCTGGCTGTGGCGGGCGGCGGTATTTTCACGGGGCGCGGGAGGCTGATGCAGAGGCCGCAGACGCCGTATTTCCAGCTGTTCCGGGAGCGGGGGATCGCCTGTGAGCAGACGGATGGCGCCCTCACCGTGCGGGGGCGGCTGACGCCGGGAGAATACCGGCTGCCCGGCGACGTCTCCAGCCAGTTTTTTACAGGGCTTTTGTATGCGCTTCCCCTGCTGGACGGCGCTTCCCGGGTGATCAGCACGACGCCGCTGGAGTCAGCGGGATATCTGGACATGACGTGCCAGGCGCTGCGCCTGGCCGGCGTCGCAATTGAGGAACGCCGGAGTGAAGCCGGCGCCTGGAATGACTTTTTCATTTCAGCGCCGGCCGTCTGCAGGCCGGTGCAGTGCCGGGTGGAGGCGGACTGGTCCCAGGCGGCGTTTTATTACGCGGCGGTGGGAATCGGGAACGACGTGGAACTGCGCGGCATGCCGGAGGGTTCGGCACAGGGAGACCGGGTGATTGTACCCTGCTTCCGGCGGCTCTGCGGCGGCGGGCCTGTGACGCTGGATGTGCGCCAGTGCCCGGATCTGGTGCCTGCGCTGGCGCTGCAGGCCGCCCTTCGCAGCGGCGAGATGACGGAGATCGTCGGAGCCGCCAGGCTTCGGATCAAGGAGAGCGACCGGCTGGATACGGTGACTACCCAGCTGAACCGGCTGGGCGCCTGCATCGAACAGGGGCCGGACCGCCTCGCAATCCGCGGGGTTCCGTCGCTGCACGGCGGTTCGGCCGACAGCTGCAATGACCACCGGATCGCCATGATGCTGGCCATGGCCGCCACCCGGGCAGATGGGCCGGTTTTGATCCGCGGCGCGGGCAGCGTGGCAAAATCCTACCCGGATTTCTGGCAGGTTTATTCGTCTCTGGGCGGAAAGATTCAGGAGGTGCTGCTATGAACTATACCATTTTCGGAGAATCCCACGGGCCGGCAATCGGCGTGGTTTTGGAGGGGCTGCCGTCGGGGCTGGCGCTGGACTTTGCAGCGGTGGAACGGGAACTGGACCGCCGCGCGCCGGGGAAAAACCAGCTGTCCACCGCCCGGCGGGAGCCTGACCAGGTGCGCATTTTGTCCGGGCTGTTTGAGGGGAAGACCTGCGGCACCCCGCTGTGCGCTGTGATTGAAAATACCGACACCCGTTCCCAGGACTACCAGAATGACCTTCCCCGTCCGGGGCATGCGGATTATACCGGATACGTCCGGTATCGCGGCTGCAATGACTATCGGGGCGGCGGCCATTTCTCGGGACGCCTCACGGCGCCGCTGGTGTTTGCCGGCGCGGTGGCCAGGCAGATCCTGGCGGAGCGCGGCGTGTTTCTGGGTGCGCATATCCGCAGCATCCACGGTGTGGAGGACGAACCGTTCGACGGGCTTCACGAGGATCGTGCGCTGTTTGAGCAGCTGGCCGCCAAACCGTTTCCGACGATCTCGGAAGAGGCCGGTGCGCGGATGCGCCGGGAAATCCATGCGGCCAGGGAACAGTGCGATTCGGTCGGCGGCGTGATCGAGTGCTGCGCCGTGGGCATGCCGGCGGGGCTGGGAGGGCCGGATTTCGGCTGCAATGTGGAGGGGATTGTCTCACAGTACCTCTTTGCAGTCCCGGCGGTCAAGGCTGTGGCGTTCGGCGACGGCTTTGGATTTGCGGATCTGTATGGCAGCGAGGCCAACGATCCGATCTGCCTGAACGGGGACGCCGTCTGCACGGAGACCAACCGCACAGGCGGAATCAATGGCGGCATTACCAACGGAATGCCGATCCTGTTTTCCGTGGCGATGCGCCCGACGGCCTCCATTGCACGGCCGCAGCAGACGATTTCCCTGTCTGCCAGGGAGCGTGCGACGCTGGTGGTGCAGGGACGTCATGACCCTTGCATTGTCCACCGGGCAGTCCCGGTGATTGAGGCGGCCTGTGCGCTGGCGATGTGCCAGGTTCTGGGGATATGAGGAGGACGTTATGCGGGAATTAGCGCAGTGCAGGAAAGAAATTGATGAAATTGACCGGCAGCTGGCGGCGTTGTTTGAGCAGCGGATGGCGGTGTGCCGGGAAGTTGGCGCCTATAAGCGGGAACACGGGCTTCCAGTGCTGGATGCCCGCAGGGAACGGGAGCTTTTGGCGGGCAAGGCCGCCATGGCCGGCGATCCGGAATTGGCGCCGCTGCTGACATCGTTTTTCGAGAATATCATGGCCGGCAGCCGGACGCTGCAGGAGCGCATGCTGTCGGAACCGGATCCCGGGAAAGCCGCGGAACTGGAGGCGTATGAGGCGCTGCGCAGCTGGCGGGGAGAGCCGCTGCAGGACCGGCGCGTGCTGTATCAGGGACAGCCGGGGGCCTATTGCGAGGAAGCGGCCATCGGTTTTTTCGGCGCGGACTGCGAACGGATGAACCTGAAAACCTGGGATGGCGTTTTCCGCGGCGTGCGGGAGGGCTTTGGGGACTACGGCGTGGTTCCGATCGAAAACAGTTCCACCGGTTCCATCAGCGACGTTTACGATCTGCTGGGCCGGTTTGGCTGCTATATTGTGGGCGAGCAGATCGTGCCTGTGGTGCATTGCCTGCTGGCGCTGCCTGCCGCCAATATGGATACGATTACCGACGTCTATACCCACGAGCAGGGGTTCCGGCAGTGCAGGCCCTTCTTGTCCGGTTATCCCAAATGGAAGCAGCATGAAATGGTCAATACCGCCCTGGCGGCGAAATTTGTGGCCGAGTCCGGCGACTGTTCCAAAGCTGCCGTCGCCAGCCGCCGCGCCGCGGAGCTGTACGGGCTGCAGGTTTTGCAGACGCGGATCAATGAAAACGCGCACAATTATACCCGGTTTATCGTGGTGGCCGCGGAGCCGAGGTTTCCTGCGGATGCGGACAAGATCAGCGTCTGCTTCCACGTCCCGCATACGGAAGGGAGCCTCTGCAGAATTCTGCAGATTATTGCGCGGGCCGGCCTGAATCTGGAAAAGCTGGAATCCCGGCCGGTTCCGGAGCAGAGCTGGAATTATCGCTTTTATGCGGACTTTTCCGGCAATCTGAAGCAGGATGGCATGGATCTGGTGATTCGTGAACTGATCGATGCGGCAATCAGCTTCCGGGTGCTGGGCAATTACCGGGCTGCTGCACTATGAAAAGTATCATTTTGACCGGCATGATGGGCAGCGGCAAGACAACCTGCGGCAAGCGGCTGGCCGGACTGCTGCGCAGACGTTTTGTGGATACCGACGCCGCCGTTGTGCGGCGGGCGGGGAAACCGATCCCGGAAATTTTTGAACAGGACGGCGAAGCCGTATTTCGGGATTGGGAGGCCCGGGTCTGCCGGGAACTGGCCGGCCGGAGGGATCTGGTTGTCGCGACCGGCGGCGGCGTCATTCTGCGTCCGGAGAATGTGGAGGCGCTGCGGGAGGCGGGCGCAGTTGTGTTCCTGAACCGGCCTGCGGATTTGATTTTTGAATCGACCTCCCTGCGGGACCGCCCGCTGGCGCAGAACGGAAAAGCGGCGTTCCTGAAGACCTTTGCGGATCGGGAACCGGCGTATCGGGGGTCGGCTGATGTGGAGATTCTGGAGTTTTCCTCGGTGGACGCAACGGTGCGCCGCATTCTGGAGGAACTGCAGCGACTGGAGGATGTATTATGAAGTTTTTGATTCTCAACGGGCCGAATCTCAACCTGCTGGGCAGCCGTGAGCCGGATATTTACGGCGCCACGGGATACGAAGCCCTCTGCAGCATGCTGCGGGAGCGGGCGTCGGCCATGGGCGCGGAGGCGGACTGCGTTCAGTCCAACCATGAGGGAGCGCTGATTGACGCGATTCATGATGCCGCGGGGCGCTATGATGCCATCATCCTGAATCCGGGAGCGTTCACCCACTACAGCTATGCGATTTTGGATGCGCTGAAAGCGGTGGATGTGCCGTGCATCGAAGTGCATATCTCCAATGTACACCGGCGGGAGACGTTCCGGCATACCTCAGTCACAGCGCCGGCCTGCGTCGGGCAGATCTGCGGGCTTGGCACGTTCGGATACGTGGCGGCCATGCAGTACTTCCTGGAGAACTGCCATGGGTGATGACAGAAAGCTGGCCGTGATCGGCGATCCCATCGGGCACAGCCTGTCGCCGCTGCTGCACAATACCATGGCCCGGGAACTGGGGATGCCCTATCGCTATGAGGCCTGCCGCGTAACTGCGGACGGACTGCCGGAATGGCTGGAGCGGGTTCGGTCGGAGCCGTATGCGGGCTTCAACGCGACCATGCCGCACAAGCTGCATCTGCTCCCGCTGATGAACCGGGTCACCGCTGCGGCCGACTACTTCGGCGCGGTCAACACCGTGCGGAACGATCAGGGCAGCCTCATCGGGCATAACACGGACGGGGACGGCTTCGCGCAGATGCTGGCGGAGCACGGCGCCGGCTTTGCCGGGGCGCGGGTTACTCTGCTGGGCGCCGGCGGCGCCGCCGGCGCCATTGCAAAGAAGGCGCTGCAGGACGGCGCCGCCCATATCACGGTGATGAACCGGACGCTGGATCGGGCGCAGCAGCTTTGCGCGGCGGACGCTTCCGTCATGGAGGCGCTTCCGCTGAACGCTGCGGTTCCGGCCGATACGGAGCTTCTGATCAACACCCTCCCTGTGGGGAGTGGTTTGGACTGCAGCTTCGTCCAATCGCTGGCCGGGCACTGCGCGGTATTTGATATCCTTTACGCGCCGCCCAAAACACCGCTGCTGCTGGCGGCCGAGGAACGGGGCCTGCTGGCTGTGAACGGCTTGGGGATGCTGATTCATCAGGCAATTCTGGCGTTTTCCTTCCTGACGGGTGCGGAGGTTGACGCGGGCGCCATGTCGAAAATACTGTACAGAGCTGCGCAAACCGCGTGATAAAAACATAGAATAGGGTATACCCTACTGCAGAAAGAAGGGTCAATATGAACGGCAAAAAACTGTATCTTTCCGCCTCAGACCGCAAAATCAGCGGCGTGTGCGGCGGCGTGGCCGAGTATTTCGGGATAGACTCCACCA
>JAHZEF010000085.1:1251-1750 GCA_019422005.1 Clostridiales bacterium | reverse complement strand
CCGGCGTCATTGCGTATCTCATCGCTGCGCTGGTGATTCCCAGGGAGCCCGTTTAATACGGCAGGACGGCGGGCGGAACCGACAGGTCTGCCCGCCGTTTCTTGCATTTCCGGCCGGTCTGTGCTACCATACGGCCAGAAGGAGCAATGATATGGACAAGCTATTGACAATCATGGGAAATTTGCAGTTTGCGAGCCTGTACGGCGCGGTGCTGCGGTTTGCGTTTCCTGTTCTTGCCATTATCCTGCTGGGGCGCTGCGCAAAGTCGCTTCTGACTTTCCGGAAGGAACCGGAGATCTGGGCCTGGCTGGCGCTGCCGTCGGGGGACCGCCTTCCGGTAACGCATTGGGAGAATATGATCGGCCGCGGGAAAAACTGCGATGTCATGCTGGAATATCCTACGATTTCCCGCAGCCATGCGGTTCTGACGCGTTACGACGACGGCAGCTGGACCATCAGCGATGTCGGATCGAAGGGCGGCGTGGAGGTCAACGGCCGT
>JAHZEF010000085.1:0-1241 GCA_019422005.1 Clostridiales bacterium | reverse complement strand
TCTGTGCGCTGGAATTCGGAGATACCATCGGGCTGGGCGGCGTCAAGCTGACGCTGGTTCCGATTACCAGAGAGCAGGAAGCCCAGCAGGCCTCCAGCCGCACGCGGGCCGGGCGTCAGATCAAGCCGGCTGCGACGCTGTTTTATCTGACGCTGTTTCAGATCCTCGCAGTGCTGCAGCTGCTGTTTCATGTGGAGGCCGGGGCAATGGCCCCGGTGACCTTCAGCTTTCTGGGGCTGATCGGTGTGGAATGGGCGCTGTTCTGGGCCATGCGGGCGTTTCGGCGGACCGGCTATGAGGTGGAAATCATCGCGTTTTTCCTGTCGACGCTGGGGCTGGCGGTGATCGCGTCTTCCAATCCGGGAGAGCTGAAGAAGCAGTTTTTGTGCCTGATCCTGGGCCTGCTGGTGTTTTTGGGGATTGGATGGTCCCTGCGGGATCTGGAGCGGGCCAAGAAGGTCCGGTATCTGGCGACAGCGGCGGGGCTGGCGCTCCTCCTGGCCAATCTGGCGTTCGGAACGGAGCAGTATGGAGCCAGAAACTGGATCTATATCGGAAGCATGTCGTTTCAGCCGTCGGAATTGGTCAAGCTCTGTTTCGTCTTTGCTGGCGCATCCACCATGGATCGTCTGGTTGCGAAGCGGAACCTGTTTCTGTTTATCCTGTACTCCGGCGTCATCTGCGGCTGTCTGGCGCTGATGAATGATTTCGGAACCGCCCTGATTTTCTTTGTGGCGTTTCTGGTGATTGCGTATCTGCGCTCCGGCGATTTTGCGACGCTGGCGCTGATTTGCACCGGAACCGGCATTGCGGGCGTCCTGGCCATGCGCTTCCGCCCCTATCTCAAACGCCGTTTTTCGGCCTGGCGGCATATTTGGGAGGATCCGCTGGGAACCGGCTTTCAGCAGACCCGCGCCATGATGTGCATTGCATCCGGCGGGCTGTTTGGGCTGGGAGCGGGCTGCGGCTGGCTCAAGTATGTGGCTGCTGCGGATACCGACCTGGTGTTTGCGTTTGTCTCGGAGGAATGGGGGCTGATCATCGCGCTGCTGATGGTGCTGGCCGTGGTCTGCCTGAGCGTTTTTGTGGTGCGTTCGGCCCCGGTGGGACGGAGCAGTTTTTATACCATCAGCGCCTGCGCGGCGGTCAGCATGCTGATGATCCAGACAATCCTCAATGTGTTCGGCACGGTGGACATCCTGCCGCTGACAGGCGTGACGTTTCCGTTTGTGTCCAACGGC
>JAHZEF010000084.1 GCA_019422005.1 Clostridiales bacterium | reverse complement strand
GGAGGCGCGTTCTCGGGGGCGGGTGACCAGAAATCGCATGCCGGAGAGAGGGCGTTTTTCCGCCCAGGCAAACGTATCTGCCAGCGCGCATACGCGGCCGACCACAATAATGGACGGCGCCTCCAGCGCCTTTGCGGCTTCCGGCAGGGCGGACAGGGTGGAAACCACCCGCTTCTGGCGGGCGGAAGTGCCCCGGTGGAGCACTGCTGCTGGCATCTCCGGGGACATGCCGGCGCGCAGGAGGCCGCTGCAGATGGAGGGCAGGGCCGTCACCCCCATCAGGAAGACCAGGGTCCCGTTCAGGCGCACCAATGCGTCAAAGTCGAGATCCAGCGGCTCGTCGCGCCGCTTGTGCGCGGTAATGATATGGACGGAGGAGCAGAAATCCCGGTGTGTGACAGGGATCCCCTGATACGCGGGGACGGCGATGGCGGAGGTGATGCCCGGAACCACCTCATAGGGGATGTCATTGGCGGCCAGCAGCTCCAGCTCCTCGCCGCCGCGCCCGAACAAAAATGGGTCGCCGCCCTTGAGCCGCACAACGGTATGGCCTGCCAGGGCTTCTTCCAGCAGGATCCGGTTGATTTCATCCTGCGTCCGGGTATGGTTGCGCGCACGTTTTCCCACATTGATGCACCGCGCCTCCGGAGGGACCAGGGCCAGGATGGCCTCGCCCACCAGCGCATCGTATACCACGACGTCGGCGGACTGCAGAACCTCCTGCCCGCGGCAGGTGAGCAATCCGGCGTCGGAGGGGCCGGCCCCCACCAGGTAGACTGTTCCAACCATTCAGATCATCCTCCCATCCAGTTTTTCCCGGAGCTCCAGCGCCAGCTGCGTCCCCAGCTGCACCGCATCGGCGGCGTTCCCGGAGGACTCGCCTGTGATATGCCGGCCGGCGGCCTCGCTGTAATACAAACCGCGCAGATGCAGCGCGCCGCCCTCCGCCTGGGCAAACGCAGCGATCGGACTGCTGCAGCCGCCGTCCAGCGTTCGCACGAAAGCGCGCTCCGCCGCCGCGCAGCAGGCGGAGCCCTCATCAAAAAATCCGTTCAGGACGGAATAATCCTCACCGGCGCGCCCCTGTATGCAGAGAATGCCCTGCCCGGCTGCGGGAATCATTTCAGCCGGCGAGAAATACCGGCTGACGCGGTGTTCCAGGCCCAGCCGCTTCAAACCGGCGGCGGCCAGAATCAGCGCGCCATACTGCCCGCTGTCCAGCTTGGAGAGCCGGGTGAGCACGTTTCCGCGGACGCCGGCGAATGTCACATCCGGATAAAGCGCCTGCAGCTGCAGCATCCGCCTGCGGCTGGAGCAGCCGACAGGCCTGGCGCGGTCCCATTGGGGACAGCCGTCCGGCAGCACCAGCGCATCCCTGGGATCTTCCCGGCGGGAAAAGCCGAGGATGGGCAGCTCTGCAGGCAGCTCCATGGGCAGATCCTTGCAGGAATGGACCGATACGTCGCTGCGGCGATCCAGAAGCGCGCGGTCCAGCTCCTTGACAAACAGGCCCTTTCCGCCGATCTGATCCAGACTGCGGTCCAGAATGACGTCGCCGGTGGTTTTCATGGTTACCAGCCGGGACGGGATGCGCCGCTCCGCCAGATAGGCCCGGAGCAGTTCCGCCTGGATGACGGCCAGCCGGCTTTCCCGGCTTCCGATGTTCAATGGTTTCATAACAGATTCTCCAATTGTTTCCGAATGGCGGCGGCAATGCGCCGGACCAGACGGTGATCCGTGCCGCCTGCATTGACGCCGACCACCACGTCGTTTTGAATCGCCACGGCCGGAAACTGAAAATCGCATTCAGCCTGGCTGGAGGCGTTATTGACCGGAATTCCACGCTTTCGGCATTCCATCACGACGGCGTGGTTGACCGACGGTTCGCTGGTGGCGGCCAGCACCAGATCGGCCTGCGGCATCTCTGCGGCACAAAAGGCGGCAAACCGGCACCGGACTGCCGGCAGCGCGCGGATATCCGGATGGATTTCCGGCGCTATGACCGTGATGTGCGGGCCGAACTGCGAAAGTGTTTTCACCCGGCGGGCAGCCACGGCCCCACCGCCGTAGACCAGGACATCCCTGCCGGAAAGATCGATGTAGAGGGGGAATTTTCTATTCATACAGCTTACCGATGGCGTCGAGACATTGCCGGAAGGCCGAAGCGCCGGCCTCATCCCGGACAGCGAACAACAGCCTGCGGAACTGCTTTTCTGCCGCGTCGCCGATCCGGCGGCGCAGCGCGTCGGCATCGCCGGCCGCAAGCGGAAGCTCCTGAAGCGTACGCTCCATGCGCGCCGCTGCGTCCCGGCCGAATTTCCCGGCCAGTTCGTTGGCGCAGGGGATCATGTCGCGGCAGTCATACCAGGTGATGAACGCCTGAATCTGTTCGGAGAGCACCTCCTCGGCCCAGTCGCGGACCTGTGCCAGCTCTGCGGACTGCGGGGCGTGAAAGCTGTCGATGTCGAACAGGCGTACGCCCGCCAGTGTGCCGATCTGCGGGTCGATATCCCTGGGGACTGCCAGATCGACCAGAACCAGGCCCTGCTTCCAGGCGGTGCGGAGCATATCTTCGTATTTCAGCGTGACATTGGGGCTGGTGGTGGCGCTGAGCACCAGATCGCAGGACGGCAACAGTTCCATGCGGCGCCCGTAATCGATGCGGGCGCAGCCGGGCGGGATTTCGACGATGCCGCTGCGGTACTGCCGCACTGTGACAGTGACGTCGCAGCCGGCGTCCCGCAGGGCTTGGGCGGCCAGTTTCCCCATTTTGCCGTTTCCGATGACCAGGCATTTTTTCCCGGAAAACACATAGCCCTCGCTGCGCAGCAGGGACATGCAGGAACCGACGGCGCCGGTGTTGGCGGTGGAAATCTGCATGCCGGTCTTGACCTTTTTGGCGGCTGTCACCGCCATGCGGAACAGGACCTCCAGGACGGCATCGGTGCAGAGGGCGGCGCGGGCGCGGTCCAGCGCTTCCTTGACCTGGGTCAGAATCTGGTCTTCACCAAAGATCTGCGACTGGAGGCCGCTGGACATATGGAAGAGATAAGCTGCGGCCGCTTCGCCGGTGCGCCGGAGAAAGCGCTCCCGGTACTGCGCAGGATCAGCGCCCGCCGCTGCACACAGGTACTGCACAAGGGGCGGGCAGGCCCCGGCTCTGCAGTGAACCCACAGCTCCGTACGGTTGCAGGTGGAAAGCATCAGCGCGCCGCGGATATCAGGGCGGGCGGTCAGTTCCTGCATGATTTGAATCTGCATTTTGGGGGTAAAAGAGAACTTTTCCCGAATCTCCACAGGCGCGGTTGTGTGGTCGATGCCGATCATTTGAAGATTCATAACGGCGTATCACCAGGTTTCTTGATAAAATTCGGACAAGCGGACAGCCCACGGCTGGGAAGGGGCGCGCGGCATGCCTTCGGGAGCCCGGGAGGCGCGGGGGCCGGCCTCCGGCATAAAAAAACGGCTATGCCAAAACTGCGCACACGGCGCCCGGGCATAACCGGCGTCTCCGCAAGCTGTGGCACGCAGCGCGGAACGAAACAATCAGGCGGTTTCCTGGCTCCGGTATTCGGCGGCGGGACTGCGGCCCAAAAGGGCGCTCCGCACGCGGCGATACCGTTACAGTAGCGGCACTGCACAGGTATTGCACCTGTTTCCCCGGCTGATTGATAAGCTGATTTTATGTTCTTTCTTAGCATACTATCTTCTGCCGTTGCAGTCAAGCCTTTTCGGAGAAGATTGGCATGGAGAAGCGCAATTTCCCGAAAAATGCGGCGCCGGAAGCGCATTACGCGCTTCCGGCGGAGAGGGAGGCCCCGTCCTGCAGATAACCGGTGATGCCCTGGCGCTGCATCCAGCCGAGTTTGGCCTCCATCAGCCGCTGCAGCTCCGGAACGGATCGGCCTGCGGAACACAGATACTGGTTCAGCAGAAAGAGATCGTTATAGGTCAGATAAGGGTAATCTGTCCCGCCGTAGGTGCCGTCGGCGTAAACGGCGTAGTGCAGATTCCCGTCTTCCCGGATCCATTCGGCCGCCGTATCCTGGATGGCCAGCAGCATCCGGTCGCCCAGTTCCGCCAGCTCTGGGCGCTCCAAGTACTCCGCATGATGGTAAAGCGTCAGAATTTCTGCCAGCTGATGATTCAGCGCAGTGTGCGTTTTGCTGCCGCCGCCGGGGTGGTAATAATCCTCCACCAGCCAGCCGCCGGAAGCGGTTTCCGTATGATGGGCCGAGGCGTAGGAGAGATAGAAGTCGAAATAACGTTCCATGACTGCGTCAAATTCACGGCAGCGGTTCGACTGGGCGATCCGATAGAAGTTTTCCGCCAGTTCTGTGTTGAACCGGGTGTCGTAAAACCCGGGCCCGATTCCGTAGTCCCCGGAGAGCCATTCGCTCTCCGGCTCCGTCGGGAAATACCCCAGGGGGTTTTGAAGCTGGGCCATGGTGTCCATGGAGGCGATGGCCAGATCTTCGGCCGCGCGGATGCCGTCGGCGTTTAAAATATAATGCTTGCAGAGATAGGCGGCGGGGAGCCGGTAATAGCAGTGCTCGCCCGACGGGATGTAGGTGGACGGCGACTGATAATAGTAGCCGTCGAAGCAAAGCTTGCCGGTACCGTCCAGCGTGTCGTGCTCCGGCCAGGCGGCCTGGAATCCCGCCTCATCCGACCAGTCGAACAGAGCGTCCCGGGAACGCACGACGGTGAAATCCGCCGCACAGCCGGCCGGAAGCCCCGGGACTTCCAGCACCGCCTCGCGGCTGTCTCCGGAAGTACGGATCCGGATCCGGCCGTCCAGCTCCGGAAGATGCCGCACCGTGCTGCGCTCCAGCAGCTCGTATACTTTGGGCGTATAGATCAGGTATTCGCCGCCGCTGTCCGCCGTGAGGATGACGCAGCCGGCGCGGATGACGCCGTCCTGCAGCGGTTCGGTATTCCACTGTGCCGCGGCGGCGTCGTACCAGCGCAGGGTGCCGCCGCCGGCGTCCAGCGGGAAGGAAAACGTCTGAGTGCTGCCGAGGCTGTCAGCCGCGGTGCAGCGTCCCATAACTACGTCGTCTCCGTTGAAAAGCTTATAACGGCGCAGCTGCACTGCATGGCGGTCTGAACCGCCGTCCAGCGCCTCTGTGGAAACGGTGACGAGTCCGCGCTGCGTATGCAGCGTTCTGAGTTGGGGGCCGGATGACGCGCCGGCCTGCCGCTCCGTTTCGGGCTGCTCCGGGTGCGGGTTCGCCTCCGGAGCGGCCGGGGCGCAGCCGGACAGCAGAACGGCGGCGAGGGCAATGGCCGCCGGAAGCAAGAAAATGCGTCGTCTGATGGAAAACCCTCCTCTCACAGCAGCGGGGAATCTGCGGCACGGCAGGCGGCGCGGCCTGCCGTGCGCCTTTGCCTTCTATCATACCCGGTGGCGGCCGGTCTGGTCAAGCCCCGGCGGCAGATTCCGGACGCGGAGCATCAGGAAAGGTATCCGGTGACGCCGTTGGCATGCATCCAGGCGAGCTTTGCGTCCATGAGGGCCTGCAGTTCCGGAACGGACCTGCCGTGCGCCTGCAGATATTGTCGGAGGCTGTAGAGGTCGTTGTACGTGAGATAAGGATAGTCCTCGCCGCCGAAGCTGCCGTCGGCGTAGACTGCGTAGTGCAGGTTCCCGTCGCTGCGGATCCAGCCGGAGGCGGTGTCGCAGACTGCCTGCAGCATCCGGTCCGCCAGTTTCGACAGATCCGGCCGGCTGAGCCGCCCGGCGGAGCGGTACAGCGTCAGAATCTCGGCCAGCTGATGGTTCAGGGACGTATGGGTTTTCCTGCCCCCGCCGGGGCTCCAGTAATCTTCCACCAGCCAGCCGCCGCCGGACGTCTCCGTATGATGGGCGGAGGCAAATTCCAGAAAAAAGCTGAAATACCGGTTGAGCGCCGCGTCAAATTCCGCGCACGGGGCCCAGCTGTCAAATTTGGTATAGATTTCCGTCAGATCCGTGTTGAAGCGCGTATCGTAAAAACCGCCGCCCATCCCGTAGGAGTCGGAGAGCCATTGGCTCTCCGGGAGCGTGGGGAAGTATCCCAACGCGTTTTGCTGCAGAAGCATGGTGTCCAGCGTTGCGGCTGCCAGGTCTTCCGCAGCCCGGACAGAGGGCGCGCCGTAGGCGAAGCTTTTGCAGAGATACGCTGCCGGCAGACGGTAGAGGCAGTTTTCACCGGTGGGAGAGTAAGTGCCCGGCGAGGGGAAATAATAGCCGTCAAAACACCACTTGCCTTCGGTATCCAGCGTGTAATTCCGCCAGTACGCGTCCAGGACTTCCGGGCCCTCAAACAGGGAACCGCAGGAAAAAACCGCAGTATAATCTGCAAAGCAGCCCTCCGGAAGCGCCGGCACGGCCAGCCGGATGCGCCAGCCGGCCTTCGTGGCCTGAATCTCAAGGCTTCCGTCCAGTTCCGGGAGATACCGCAGCGTACCCGCCCCCTGCGGCTCATAAACCTTCGGCGTATAAAACAGGGCTTCGCCGCCATGGTTCATGGTAACGACTGCGCAGCCCGCGCGGAGCGAAAACGGGCTGAGCGCCGCGGCGTGCCAGAGCTGGCCGTCAGGGTCATACCAGCGGATGGTTCCGGAACCGGCGGGAAGGAAAAACTCTGCCGCACAGGCTTCCTGGAGCGTCCGGCCGGCCCCTGCGCGCCCCATGACGACGGCGTCCCCATTGTATATGGAATAAAACCGGCGCAGGTTGGTCACCTGGTTTGCGTCATCCCGGCCGGATGACGATACGACAACGGCCTCCCCCCTCGTAAAATGCAGCGTGCGGATGGAAGCGTCCGGCTGCGCATGGAGTTCCCGGGCGGCGAGGGCAAGGCCGGGCGGCTGAACCGCCGCCAGTGCAGCCGACAGGGCGGCCGCCAGCAGAAGGCAGGTTCGAACAATTCCGTATTTCATCTGCAAATCCCTCCTTGTTCTGCCATCATACCCCGGAAAAGCGCGGCGTTTTCCGCAAACTGACCGGTCTGCACACGGAAAAGGACCTGACGGACTTGCGTACCGTCAGGTCCCCGTATCCATTTTTCAGAAGGCTGTCAAACAGATACGCGCCGGGCATGAATTACTTCATGTTGCGCTCGTATTCCTCGATCATCTTCTTGACCATCTGGCCGCCGATGCTGCCGGCCTCGCGGGAAGTCAGGTTGCCGTTGTAGCCCTGCTTCAGGTTGACGCCAACCTCGGAAGCGGCCTCCATCTTAAACTTATCCAGGGCTTCGCGAGCTTCGGGAACGACTGCATTGTTGTTGCTCTTCATAATTCAAACTCCTCCTTCATTCTTTTTGGTCCCTTTGGACAATCATAGCATTGCCATCCGCCGTGCTTCATATGCAGGGAAATTTTTTGCAGTTCAGACAGGCTTCGGCAAATGGCGGCATGCGGCGCTCGGGCGGATTGGCCGGGGAAATCAGGAGAGAGGTTCCGCTGATCCTGCAAAGTTCAAAATTTGTTTCTGATTCGTTCATAATCCATTCAAATTTATCCTGTAAGCTGAAACTGTCAAAAGGAACAAATGAAATACCGGCCCGCGGAAGGATCCAAGGGGAGCCGACGGTAGGCAGTTTGTGACTCTTGATTTCATCTTATTCTCCTCTTTTCTCTTTCTTCAAACAATAATATGCGCCCGTCGGTTTGCCAACCGTCGGGCGCATATTATTGTAATCGGCGGCCCGGAAATTCCACCAAATTCAGGCATGGGTGCAAAGGGGTTTTTAGCGGTTGTGCCTACAAAGGGTAAATGACGGAGAAAGATTTGAAAATCAACCGAAAAGAGAGCGGATTCCCGGTGGTTTGCTCTGTTTTTCGACGAAAACTTGTGCTTGACTTATGAGCGTTTGGTGTTAAAATTAGGTATTATGGGATATTTCAAAATATTTAACTAATCCGGTGGTATGGAGGTGCGCGGATGACGTTTGAACAGGTACGCGACGTGATTATGGAAACGCTGAATTGTGATGCGGACAGCGTCACGCCCGACGCACGCCTCAGGGAGGATCTGAGAGCGGATTCCCTGGCGGCCGTGGAACTGTGCATGGCGCTGGAGGAAGCGTGCGGCGTTACCATTGCCGACGAGCTGCTGCCTTCTCTGAAGACAGTTGGCGACATTATGGAGTATTTAAAGGAACATACGGAGTGAAAGCATGGAAAAACAGGAGTTATATGAATTGATGGATCGTTTTGCACGCAGCGGTTTGCAGAGCCTGAAGCTGCGGGATGGGGAATTCCGCCTGGAGCTGCAGCGGACTGCCGTGCAGCCTGCCGCTGCGCCGCCGGCCGCAGCGGCGGCGCCTGCGGCGGTTCCGGCCGAACCGTCCGGCGAACCGGCCGCGCCGGCCGGGGAGCTGGTGCGGTCGCCGCTGGTCGGCACCTACTATGCCGCGCCGGCGCCCGGGGCGGAACCGTTTGTCTGTGTCGGCGACCGGGTCTCCAAGGGGCAGACGCTGTGCCTGATTGAAGCCATGAAGACCATGAGCGAGATCCCTGCGCCCTGCGATCTGGTGGTGGAGGAGCTGCTGGTGGAGGACGGGACGCTGGTGGCCTTTGATGCGCCGATGGTGCGCTACCGCCATGTTTAAGAAAATTCTGATTGCCAACCGGGGCGAGATCGCCGCCAGGATCCTGCGGGCCTGCCGGGAGCTCTGCATCGACACCGTCGGCGTGTATTCCTCGGCGGACGCCGATTCCCTTCATGTGCTGTTCGCCGGGCAGGCTGTCTGTATCGGCCCGGCCCGGGCGGCGGACAGCTATTTGAATATGGACGCCATTTTAACGGTGGCCAAGGCCACCGGCTGCGACGCGGTGCACCCCGGATACGGTTTCCTGTCGGAAAACGCGGAGTTTGCAGACGCCTGCCGTGATGCGGGGCTTGCGTTTATCGGGCCCAGCGGGGATGTGATTCGCAAAATGGGCAACAAGGCTGCGGCGAGAGCGCTGATGCAGTCGGTAGGCGTGCCCGTGGTGCCGGGTTCCGACGGGCTGGTGCGCGATGCGGAAGAGGCGCAGAGGATTGCCGATGCCATCGGATATCCCGTGTTGATCAAGGCGGCGGCCGGCGGCGGCGGCCGGGGAATGCGGCGCGTCTTCGCGCGGGAGCAGCTGCAGGAACTGTTCCGCGAGGCCCGCGCGGAATCGGCGGCCTGCTTCGGCAGCGAGGAGATGTACCTGGAAAAGCTGATTCTGAACCCCCGCCATATTGAATTTCAGATTATGGCCGACAAATTCGGCAACGTCATCCAGCTGGGGGAGCGGGACTGCTCTGTGCAGCGGAAGAACCAGAAGCTGATGGAGGAAACGCCCTCCCATGCCCTGACGCCGGCGCTCCGTGAGAAGATGGGGGAGGCGGCGGTGCTGGCCGCCAGGGCTGCAGGTTATGAAAACGCCGGCACCATTGAGTTTGTGCTGGCGCCGGACCAGCAGTTTTATTTCATTGAAATGAACACCAGAATCCAAGTGGAGCATCCCGTGACGGAGATGGTTACCTCCATGGATCTGGTGCGGGAGCAGATCCGCATTGCCGCCGGCCTCCGCCTGAGCAGGACGCAGGAGCAGGTGCGGCTCACCGGCCATGCCATTGAATGCAGAATCAACGCAGAGGATCCGGCGCGGGAATTCGCGCCCTGCCCGGGCAAGGCGGATTTCCTGTATTTCCCCGGGGGGCCCGGCGTAAGGATTGACACCTGCATGTACAACGGATATGAAATTTCTCCGTACTACGATTCCATGGTGGCCAAAATCATTGTTCATGCGCCGACGCGGCTGGAGGCGATCCGGCGTATGCGCCGGGCGCTGGAGGAGCTGACCATCGACGGCCTG
>JAHZEF010000083.1 GCA_019422005.1 Clostridiales bacterium | reverse complement strand
GAGCAACTGACAAAGCTCTACGAGCTGTGCGGCGACCGCGTACATATCGTCTCCTCCGCCGTCACGGGCTACGGCGAGGCGCTCATCCAGAACGCCTTCGGCGTGGATTTCGGTCTGGTCGAGACGGTCGCGCATTTCCGCGCGGCACGCCATTTCAACCCCGACGTCGATTTCATTATCGACATCGGCGGCCAGGACATCAAATGCTTCAAAATCCGCAGCGGCGCCATCGACAACATCTTTTTGAACGAAGCCTGCTCATCCGGCTGCGGCTCTTTCCTGCAGACTTTCGCCGGCGCGCTGGGCTACTCCATTGCCGACTTTGCGCAGTGCGGCATCTATGCCGATAACCCGGTGGATCTGGGTTCCCGCTGCACGGTCTTCATGAATTCCTCTGTCAAGCAGGCGCAGAAGGACGGCGCTTCCATTGAGAATATTTCCGCCGGGCTTTCCATCAGCGTGGTTAAAAATGCGCTCTACAAGGTCATCCGGGCGGCCAATGCCGACAGCCTGGGGCAGCATATCGTCGTGCAGGGCGGCACGTTCCTCAACGACGCGGTGCTGCGGGCTTTTGAGCAGGAAATCGGCCGGGACGTGACCCGCCCCAATATTGCCGGCCTGATGGGCGCCTACGGCGCGGCGCTGTACGCCAAGCGGCATGCCGGCGCCGCCAGTACGGTATTGGGGCCGGACGCGCTCAGGGCGTTCCGGCACGACGTCCGCAACACCACCTGTCAGGGCTGCGCCAACCATTGCTCCCTGACCATCAATACATTCGACGGCGGCCGCCGCTTCATCGGCGGCAACCGCTGCGAAAAGCCCACGGCCAAGACCGGGAAAGCCGTCAGGCTGAGCCTTTACGACTACAAGCGCCAGCTGCTGGAGTGCTATCAGCCGCAGCCGGGCAGGCGGGGCCGCCTGGGAATTCCCATGGGGCTGAACCTGTTTGAACTGTTCCCGTTTTTCCATACGTTCTTCACCAGCCTGGGCTTTGAGGTCGTCCATTCCCCCACCTCCAGCCGCGCTCTGTACCTGCTGGGGCAGAGCACGATCTCCAGCGACACGGCCTGTTACCCGGCCAAGCTGATCCACGGGCATGTCCAGTCTCTGATCGACAGCGGTGTGGAAACCATTTTCTATCCCTGCATGACCTACAACATCGACGAGGGAAAGGGGACCAACCATTTCAACTGCCCCGTCGTGGCCTACTATCCGGAGGTCATCCGGGTCAACATGCCCGACGTCCGGCGCATCCGCTTCCTCAGCGACTACATCGGCATTCACAATCCCAGGCAGTTCGTCCGCCGCATGCAGGAGGTCCTGCAGCCCCATTGGCCGGATCTGACCCGCCGGGAACTGAAGGCGGCAGCCGATGCGGCCTATGCAGAATACCGCGCATTTATGGACAAAATCCGCCAAAAGGGCGACGAATATCTGAAGCTGGCCCGGGAGCGCGGGCTGCCGGTCATCATCCTGGCCGGCCGGCCGTACCATCTGGACCCGGAGGTCAATCACGGCATCGACCAGCTGATCGGCGAACTGGGAGCGGCAGTGATATCTGAGGACGCGGTGGCATGGCATGAGGAAAGGTTCCCTGTCAACGTCCTGAACCAGTGGACCTACCACACCCGGCTGTATGCCGCGGCCAAATTCGTGGCCGAATCCGGCGACCCCAATCTGAATCTGGTGCAGCTGGTGTCCTTCGGCTGCGGCGTGGACGCCATTACCACAGACGAGGTGCGCTCCATTCTGGAAGCAAAGGGCAAAATCTATACGCAGATCAAAATCGATGAAATTACCAACCTGGGCGCGGTCCGCATCCGGCTCCGCAGCCTGTTTTCCGCCCTGCGCGATCAAGGAGGTGCCCAATGAGCGGCCCCAAGTTCACCGACGCCATGAAAAAGGATTATACCATCCTGATTCCGGACATGACCACCATCCATTTCAAGTTTCTCGCGCGCATTTTCCGCAGCTATGGCTATCGGGTGGAAATCCTCTATAATCAGGGCCCCGCCGTGGTGGACGAGGGGCTCAAATACGTGCATAACGACACCTGTTATCCCGCCCTCCTGTGCATCGGCCAGATGCTGGACGCCCTGCATTCCGGAAAATACGATGTCCGCAAAACGGCTCTGCTGCTGACGCAGACCGGCGGCGGCTGCCGCGCTTCCAATTACATCTGCCTTCTGCGGAAAGCGCTGGACAAGGCCGGCTTCGACTTCGTCCCGGTGCTCTCCCTTAACTTTGCCGGCCTGGATGAAAATGCCATTCACTTTACCGTCCCCATGGTGGTGAAGGCCATGATGGCTGTGGTCTACGGCGACCTTCTCATGCTGCTGCGCAATCAGGTGATCCCCTACGAGTGCAGCCGCGGCGACGCCGACCGGCTGACCGAGCAGTGGACCGACCGGCTGCTCCAGAGCTTCCGCTCCGCCCAGCTGATCTCCAGGCGCACGCTTCGCAGGAACCTGAATGAAATCGCGGAATCCTTCTCCAAAATTCCGGTTCGCCGCGTGCCCAAAGTCAAAGTGGGGATCGTCGGGGAAATCTACGTGAAATACGCGGCTCTCGGCAACAACAATCTGGAAAAATTCCTGTATGAGCAGGGCTGCGAAACCATGGTGCCCGGACTGTACGACTTCATCATGTACTGCATGCAGAACTCTCTGGAGGATTTCGGGATTTACGGCGGCCGGCGCGTCAAAAAAGCGTTTTTTACCTTTGTGGTCAATTTTCTCAACGGTATCCGCAACGAGATGCGCCGCGCCGCGCTGAACCATGGATTCTGCGCCCCCTCGGAGTTCTCCCATCTGCTGGAGCTGGCCGGCAGCGTCATCGGGCGCGGCTGCAAGATGGGCGAGGGCTGGCTGCTCTCCGGCGAAATGATGGAGTTGGCGGAATTGGGTTACTCCAACATTATCACAGTCCAGCCCTTCGGCTGCCTGCCGAACCACATCGTGGCCAAGGGCATGGCGCGAACTGTGAAGGAGAAATGCCCGCAGGCCAACATCGTAGCCATTGACTACGATCCCGGCGCGACGCAGGTCAACCAGGAAAACCGGATCAAGCTGATGCTCTCCATCGCCCGCGAGGCCATGGAGCAGCCGGAAGCCGTACCGGTCTAGCGCGGAAAGGACGGGCTGCGCCATGACGAAAGACGCCTTTGCACAGAGGCTGAGGGAAGGCCTCCTGATCGCCGACGGCGCCACCGGCTCCTGCCTGATGGCTGCCGGGATGCCCCGCGGCGTTCCCACCGTACGCTGGATCGAAACGCATCCCGACGTCCTCGTTCAGCTTCAGCGGGACTATATCCGCGCCGGCGCACAGCTGATCTATGCGCCCACATTTCACTCCAACCGCATCTGCTTTGAGCAGCTGGGCCTCTCCTGCAGCGTCGGCGATTCCGTCCGCGCCATGGTCGCGCTCTCCAGGGAGGCCGCCGCGGGCACGGCGGCGCTGGTTGCCGGAAATCTCGGTTCCGCCGGCGTGCCGCCGGAGCCCTACGGCCCGCTGACCTACGAGCGGATGCTGGACTGCTACACCGAGCAGATCGAAGCGCTGGCCGGGGCCGGCGTGGACCTTCTGGCAGCGGAAACCCTGCTGGCCGCGGAAGAGGCTCTGGCGCTGCTGGACGCAGCCGCCGGGTGCGGCCTGCCCGTGATCTGCACCATGACCGTGGAAGCCGACGGCGCCCTGCTGTTCGGCGGAAACATCTTCGACGCCGCCGCAGATCTGGAGGCCATGGGGGCCGCCGCCGTCGGCATCAACTGTTCCGTCGGCCCGGACCAGCTGGAGTCCGTTGTGAGAACCCTGTGCAGCCGGGTCTCCGTCCCGGTGGCTGTCAAGCCCAACGCCGGAATGCCGGAATTGACGGAAACCGGCGACGCCGTCTATCCCATGGGGCCGGAAGCCTTTGCCGCACACATGTGCCGCCTCCGGGACGCCGGCGCTGAAATCCTGGGAGGCTGCTGCGGCACCACGCCCGATTATATCCGCGCCCTGTGCGCGGCACTGGCAAACCAGTAGCCGCCGGGCAACAGATACGGAAAAGCCGCCGCATTGACGGAACCAAATCTGAACCGCCCCCTGTCCAACGGACAGGGGGCGGTTCCTCTGTATCTGCCTTTGCATGATCCGCTTTGCCGGCGGCGCAGGCCTCCTGCATCCGAATTTCCCGCTTTTCCCGCAGGGAGGCTGCCTGCGCGGCCCGGACACCCGGCTGCTCAGCGGCGCTTTTTCCGGCCGCCGCCGGCAGGATTCCGGCCGGTGCGATGCGGCTTGGGAGGCCCGTTCCGGCCGTCCCGGCGGGAATGGCCGGAGCCGCGCCTGCCGCGCGCGGCGGACAGCGGCGCCTCCCCCGGCATCGGGCGGATCAGGCAGCGCTTGTCATAGCCGATCAGATCCCGCCGTCCCGCTTTGCACAGCGCCTCATGCACCAGGGCATAGTTTTTGGGATTCCGGTACTGGATCAGCGCCCGCTGCATGGCCTTCTCATGGGGATTGGTGGGAACGTAAACCGGCTCCATGGTCCTGGGATCCAGCCCGGTATAATACATTACTGTGGACAGCGTGGACGGCGTCGGGTAGAAATCCTGCACCTGCTCCGGAGACGAGCCCAGATCCCGCAGATATTCCGCCAGCTCCACCGCCTCGCGCAGCGTGGAACCGGGGTGGGACGACATGAGATAGGGCACCACAAACTGCTTCAGGCCCAGCTGCTGGTTGAGCCGCTGATATTTGGAAAGGAACCGTTCATAGACGGCCCGCCGCGGTTTTCCCATCCTGTCCAGGACAGGGTCGGAGATATGCTCCGGCGCCACCTTCAGCTGTCCGGAGACGTGATGCTGCACCAGCTCCCGGAAGAACGTATCGTCAGGATCGGCCAGCAGGTAATCAAACCGGATCCCCGACCGGATAAACACCTTTTTCACTCCCGGCAGGCGGCGCAGCTCCCGCAGGAGCGCCAGATAGTCTGAATGGTCGGCCACCAGATTCCTGCATGGCCTGGGAAACAGGCACTGCCGCGTGGGGCAGGCGCCCTTTTCCATCTGCTTCCGGCAGGCCGGCTGGCGGAAATTGGCGGTGGGGCCGCCGACGTCGTGAAGATACCCCTTGAAATCCGGCTCCCAGACCATCTGCCGGGCCTCGTTCACAATGGATTCATGGCTGCGGGTCTGAATAATCCGCCCCTGGTGGAACGTCAGCGCACAGAAACTGCACCCGCCGAAGCAGCCGCGGCAGGAAACCAGACTGAACCGCACCTCTTCAATGGCCGGAACGCCGCCCGCCTTCCCGTAATCCGGATGCCAGGTCCGCATATAAGGCAGGCCGTAGACCCGATCCATCTCCTGCTGGCTCAGGGGCTTCTGCGCCGGATTCTGAATCACATACTCCCCCGGCCCATAGGGCTCCACCAGCGTCCTGCCGGAAAAGGGGTCGGTGTTGCAGTACTGGGTATAAAAGCTTTCGGCATACTTCCGCCTGCTGCGGCACAGCGTCCCGTAATCCGGCAATATGAGATGTGGCACAGGGAGTTCCGGGCTGCGCGCCTTATAAACCGTTCCGTCCACAAACGTGATATCCGCCGGGGAAAGGCCGCTGTTCAGCGCGTCGGCCACCTCCACAACGGAGCGTTCCCCCATCCCGTACAGCAGCAGATCCGCCTGGCTGTCCAGCAGAATGGACCGCTTGAGCTTATCCGACCAATAATCGTAATGGGCCAGCCGCCGCAGGCTGGCTTCAATTCCGCCGATGACAATGGGAACGTCCTTATAAACCCGGCGGATCAGATTGCAGTACACCACTGTGGCATAATCCGGCCGCTTTCCCATCACGCCGCCGGGTGTGAACGCATCCGTCTTCCGGCGCTTTTTGGAGACCGAGTAGTGATTTACCATGGAGTCCATATTGCCGCCGCTCACCAGGAATCCCAGCCTGGGCCGGCCCAGAGCCGTGACGGACTGCGGGTTTTTCCAGTCCGGCTGGGAAAGGATCCCCACCTTGTAGCCTGCGGCCTCCAGCACCCGGCTGATGATCGCATGCCCGAAAGACGGATGATCCACATAGGCGTCGCCGATCACATAGACAAAATCGCACTGCTCCCAGCCGCGGCGGCGCATGTCGGCTTTGGACACGGGCAGAAATTCGCGCATGGCCAGGCCCCCTTTCTTTCCTGCTGATACTATACCAAATCCGCGGCCAAATGGAAAGGGCAAAAGCGGCGCCGCCGCCGCTTTTGGAAAACAAGCCGCCGGCCGCAGCGGTACAGGCGCTTCCATATGACGCCTCCCCATGCAAATCTATATTGATAATCAGAAATTTTTTATTGTTTATCGATAAATTTTACTTGCAATTCCAGGCCGCTTCTGGTATACTTCCGGTATCACAGGAAAGGAGTGGAAGAACATTGAATTGGAGCAGGGACCGCAGCATCCGCCTCAGCAAGGCCTGTACCGTGGCCTGCGGCGTGGTTTTGGCGCTGCTGTGCGCAGCCAGCCCATGGAGCCGGCTTTTTTCCGTTCAGATCGTCTATAAAAATCTGACCGTCAACTGGTATACCGTCACTCTGATCGCCTTCGCCGTACCGGCCTATACGGCGCTGGTTTCACTGTACCGGCTTCTTCACCGGATCAGCCGCGGCCAGGTGTTTGTCGCCTCCAATGTGCGCTGCCTGCGAATCATCTCCTGGTGCTGCTTCGGCGCGGCCGCCGTGTTTCTCGGCAGCAGCTTCTACAGCACCAGCTGGGTAGTCCTGACCGTGGCCGCCGCGTTCGGCGGGCTGATCCTCCGGGTGGTCAAAAACGTATTTGCAGCAGCGGTTGCGCTCAAGGATGAGCATGACCTGACCATTTAAGGGGGGACGCCATGGCAATTATTGTAAATATTGACGTCATGCTGGCCCGGCGCAAAATGAGCGCCGGCGAGCTGGCCGAGCGGATTGGCCTGACGCCGGCCAATCTTTCCATTCTGAAAAACAACAAGGCCAGGGCCGTCCGTTTTTCCACGCTGGAGGCCCTGTGCCGCGCGCTGGACTGCCAGCCGGCGGATCTGCTGGAGTACCGGCCGGACGAATCATTCTGAGGAGGCAAAGCAGATGGATGCAGAAGAAAAACGGAATCCGCCGCAGGACGCGCCGGCCGCGCCGTCCCCGGATGCGGATTGGGCGGCCTTGCCCGGGGAACGGCCGCCGGCGCCGTTCCCGCGCACAGGATGGGACCGCGGATTTGCCCTGCTGTTCTATGTTCTGGGATACGGATATGCGGATAAGCTCCTGGGCTGCAGCCAAAGGTGGTATATCACGGCGTTCACCGTATGCTATGCGGCGGCCGTGCTGGCCTACTTTTTGTGCAAAGGCATCCGCCCCAGGCCGGCATCCTGGTTCTGGCTGGCCGTGCTGCTGAGCGTGGGCGTCAGCTTTTCCCTGTACGAAAATGCCGGCCTTCTGGATTTTGACCTGCTGGTTCTCCACGGCACGGCCATGTACTGGCCCCTGTGCGCCTCCGGATCAACCCTGCGGGACGGCACATCGCCTCTGTTGCCGGCAGACCTGCTCAACAGCTTTCTCCTTGTCCCCTTCGGGAATTTCTTTTCCCAGTTCCGCTGTCTTTTCGGCGGCTGGAAGCTGCGGCGAACCGGCGCAGGGAAACGGCTCGGCGCAATCCTGCTGGGCGTCGGAATCCTCGCCGTCCTGCTGCTTCTGGTGGTTCCGCTGCTGATGCGGGCGGATCAGCAGTTCTCCGATCTGCTGTCCGTGGTTCGGGGCTGGTTCCGGTTTGACTGGAATGTGGATCTGTTCCCGCTGATACTGGCGCTGCCGACGGGCATGTACCTGTTCGGCCTGTCCTACGGCTGCGCGAACCGGCGGCACACCGCCCACATCCGCACAGAGCGGCTGGCGGAGCTGGGCCGGCGCTGCCGGGTCATTCCGACCATTACGATCCGGATTGCCCTGGCGGGCGTCTGCGCCGTATATATCCTGTTTATCGCCGTGCAGGCACAGCATCTGTTCTCCGCATTCGCCGGACGGCTGACCGGAACAGATGTATACAGCGAATTTGCAAGGGAAGGCTTTTTCGAGCTGTGCCGCGTGGCTGCAATCAACGGCTGTATTCTTCTGGGCGCAGACCTGCTGGCGTCCACTGAGCGGATGCAGAACCGGACGCTGCGGATTTACAACGTGGTCATGTCCGCCCTCACCCTGTTGATCCTCGCCAGCGCGGCCCGCAAAATGCTGCTGTATATTCAGGCCTATGGCCTGACGCCCAAACGGGTGCTGACCATGGCGTTTATGGCCATGCTGGCAGTGCTGTTCGGCGGTATCGCCGTGTCGCAGTTCCGGCGCTTTCCGCTGATCCGGCTGGCCGTATGCTTCTCTGCCGTGCTGTTCTGCGCGCTGGCCCTCTGCAATCTGGACGCGCTGATTGCGGCGTTCAATGCGGCGCGCGGCCTGGCGGCGGCCGCATAGCAGCCCGAAAGGCCCCGGAACCCCGACGGGAGGCGCTGCGGCCTGCGGCGCCGCTTCCCCCGCGGGCACAGAAACCGCCGGTTCTCCGCCGCCGCCCGCATACAGGGAAGCGCGCGGCGGCCGGAAAAGCCGCAGCCAGCCCGGCGTTGCACGCCCGGCTCTGCCGTGGTACAATGGAGAGGCGGAACCGGAGGCGAATCGTTTTCCGGATTCCGTGCCATACTGAAACCAAGACTTTTCCGGAAAGGATCCAAAATGCAGGAACGTACAGCTTTGAAATTGGAGGGCGGCAGCCTGCGCTGCCTGTTTACCGCCGGCGTATTGGACACATTCCTCGATGCCGGCCTGAAGTTCCCCGTGGTTGCCGGCGTTTCCGCTGGCTCCCTCAGCGGCGTCAACTATGTCTCCGGCCAGCGCGGACGAACCGCACGGGTCAATCTGCGCTTTGTCAACGACCGGCGTTATCTGGGCCTCGGCAATCTGCTGCGGCACCGCTCCGTATTCAATTTCGATTTTTTATTCGGCGAGATCAGCCGGCAGCTGGAGCCGCTGGACTACGCCGCGCTGGAAGCGTCCCCTCAGCGTTTCGTCGCGTTCTCCACCGACGTGCGCACCGGTGAAAGCGTCGCGCATGAAAAGGGGATCAGCGAAGATATTCTGCTGGCCTGCCGCGCCTCCAGCAGCATGCCGCTGCTGTCGCCCATCGTCCGTGTCGACGGGCACCTGAGCCTGGACGGCGCCGTCGCGCAGTCCATCCCCCTGCCGTGGGCGCTGGAGCAGGGCTTTGAAAAAATCGTTCTGGTGCTGACCCGGGAAGAGGGATACCGGAAGCCGCCCACATCCCGGCCCATGGCCGGCGCTTATGACCGGATGTACCGCAAGTATCCGATCCTGGCCGAACTCTGCAAAACCATCCCGGAGCGCTACAACGCCATGCAGGAGGAGATCTCCCGGCTGGAACAGGCCGGACGGGTTTTCGTGATCCGGCCCGCGCAGCCGGTGGACGTCTCCCGGACAGAACGGGACGTCCGGAAGCTCAGGCGCCTTTACCGCCGCGGCGAAGCGGAGGCCCGGCGCCGCCTGCCTGCGCTGACGGCCTATCTGGAAGGCGGCGCCGGGCCGCATCCGGATTAAAAAATTTCGCAACCTGCTTGACGGCCATGCCGCAGGATGCTATACTGTCCTTGTAAGGATTTCCGTGAGGGAGTAATTCGCGCACTGTGCGTGGCAAGTCAACAGCATGGCTGAGCATCAGCCTGGTTTGCCGGAAAGAATGAGACTCATGTGTAGCTGGGTATGCTACACATGGGTTTTTTTTTCGCAGCCGGCCCCGGCAGACGCGTACAGCGCGGCACACCGCAATCCGGCGCCGCGCGCGGCGATCCCCAAACGGAACACAGACAAGGAGTGCATGGTTTTGGAAAAGAAATACTATCTCGAATCGAAAGACGCCGTTTTTGACGAGGTGCAGAGCGGCGCCGGAGGA
>JAHZEF010000082.1 GCA_019422005.1 Clostridiales bacterium | reverse complement strand
TCCTTCGCCGATGTTGTGATCATCCTGCTGGTGGTGCTTCTCAACGCGGCGCTGGGCGTATTCCAGGAGAGCAAGGCGGAGAAAGCCATTGAGTCGCTGCAGCAGATGACAGCCGCCACCACCAAAGTGCTGCGGGACGGCAGGCATCAGGTGGTCAAAAGCGAAGAGCTGGCTGTGGGCGACGTGGTGCTGCTGGAAGCCGGCGACGCCGTACCGGCAGACGGACGCATCATCGAATCGGCCAGCCTGAAAATTGAGGAGGCCGCCCTGACCGGCGAGTCGGTTCCGGTCAACAAATATGTGGATCTGCTGAATCTGGACGACGGGGCCAGGGACATTCCCCTGGGCGACCGGAAAAACATGATCTATATGGGATCCACCGTGGTCTACGGACGCGGCGCCGCTGTCGTCACCGATACCGGCATGCGCACGGAAATGGGCAAAATTGCCACAGCCCTGGACAACGCCGCCGACAGTCAGACGCCGCTGCAGCGGAAGCTGGCCCAGTTGGGCAAAATCCTCAGCTGGATGGTGCTGGGCATCTGCGTATTCATTTTTGCATTCAGCGTGCTCCGGGCCGGTGATTTTTCCGGCCAGACGCTGCTGTCCACCTTCATGGTCGCCGTCAGCCTGGCTGTGGCGGCAATTCCCGAGGGCCTTGCCACCGTCGTGACGCTGGTGCTGTCCATGGGCGTGACGAAAATGTCCCGGCGCAGCGCCGTAATCCGCCGCCTGACCGCCGTGGAAACCCTGGGGTGCACGCAGATTATCTGCTCCGACAAGACCGGGACCCTGACGCAGAATAAAATGACTGTGGTGGAACACTACGGAGAGGATGAAACGCTCCTGGCGACCGCGCTGGCGCTGTGCTCCGACGCCACGGTGGGAGAGGACGGCAGCGCACAGGGGGAACCCACAGAGGCGGCGCTGGTCAACTATGCCACTTCGCTCCAGCTGGATAAAAGTTTTCTGGAAACGCAGACGCCGCGGACAGGGGAAGCGCCCTTTGACTCCGGCCGCAAAATGATGTCCACCGTCCATCGGGCGGACGGCCGGTATCTTCAATATACCAAGGGCGCGCCCGACGAAGTGCTCAAGCGCTGTGATTCCGTCCTGGAGGGCGGCAAGGCCGTCCCGCTGACGCCGGAGCGGCGTGCGGCGATCCTGGAGGCCAACAAAAATATGGCCGGCCAGGCGCTGCGGGTGCTGTCCGCGGCATTCCGCTCTCATGACGGGATGCCGGACTGCGCGCCGGAATCCCTGGAACAGCATCTGACCTTCCTCGGCCTGGTGGGCATGATCGACCCCATCCGCCCGGAGGTCAAGGACGCCATCGCCGAATGTCACAGTGCAGGCATCCGGGCCGTGATGATCACCGGCGACCACCGGGACACCGCCGTGGCCATCGCCAGGCAGCTTGGCATTCTGGAGCGCCCCGAACAGGCCATTACCGGAGCGCAGCTGGACGCGCTCTCCGACGAACAGCTGGCGGAGGAAATCGGCAATTACTGCGTTTACGCCCGCGTACAGCCGGAGCACAAGGTGCGGATCGTCACAGCCTGGAAGGCCCGCGGGAAAATTGTCGCCATGACCGGCGACGGCGTCAACGACGCGCCCTCCATCAAAGCCGCCGATATCGGCGTCGGCATGGGAATCACCGGTACTGACGTGACGAAAAATGTGGCCGATATGGTTCTGGCCGACGACAACTTCGCCACCATCGTCTCCGCCGTGGACGAGGGCCGCCGGATTTATGACAACATCCGGAAGGCCATCCAGTTCCTGCTCTCCTCCAATCTCAGCGAAGTGCTGTCCATTTTCATGGCGACGGTCTTGGGATTTACCATTCTCAAGCCGGTGCATCTTCTGTGGATCAACCTGATTACGGACTGCTTCCCCGCCCTGGCGCTGGGAATGGAACCCGGGGAAAAAGACAATATGCGCCGGCCGCCGCGGGATTCCCGGGAAGGCGTGTTCGCAGGCGGGCTGGCGGCGGACGTCCTCTACCAGGGGATCCTGGTCAGCGTGATCACCATGGCCGCATACTTCATCGGCCATTATATGGAATCCGGCGTCTGGGAGATTGCCAACAGCCCGGACGGCATGACCATGGCCTTCCTGACGATGGCCATGTGTGAAATCTTCCACTCCTTCAACCTGCGTTCGCGCCACGGCTCCATTTTCACCATGCGTCACCAGAACAAGTACCTCTGGGGCGCCGCCGTCCTGTCTTTGGTTTTGACCACTGCCGTAATCTATATTCCGTTCCTTTCCAAAGCCTTCGGCTTTGAGCACATCAGTCTGGCCGAGTATTTTACCGCGCTGGGCCTTGCCTTTACCATCATCCCCATCGTGGAGCTTGTCAAGCTGGTCACAAGGCTGGTACGCAGGAACCGCGCCTGACCGCCCGAATCGCCATACCGGCCGTATCGCAGCGCAGCGCCCCCGGTTCAATCGGAAATCCGGTTGAGCCGGGGGCGCCGTTTCCTATTCAGGGATCCCGGCCTTCACCGGTACTGCAGGTATTCCAGGAAGCGCCTGACCGCCAGCGAGGCGTTCTTCCTGCTCCGCAGCGCCACGCCGATCCTGCGATATGCGGGAACATCCAGCTCTTTCGCGACAATCCGGTATGGAACGCGCTTTAAGATCAGTTCCGGCAGAATACTGACGCCCAGGCCGCTCTCCACCATGGACATGATGGCATAATCGTCCCACGTGGTAAAGCGCACATTCGGCGTCAGGCCGCAGCGCTCAAAAATTTCCGACACCTCTGCTTTCCCCCCTTTTTCCAGCAGCAGGAACGGATCGTCACAGAGCGCGGCAACCGGTACCTTTTCCAAACGCGCCAGGGCATGATGCTCCGGGAGAACGGCAAGCAGCCTGTCCTGTTCCAAAAATATGGTTTCGAATTCCGGCCGTGCAGGCAAGCGCAAAAAGCCGCAATCCACACGCCCCTCCAGCGTCCACGCCTCAATTTCCGTGTAATCGCCGAGCAGCAGCTCATAGTCGATGCGGGGATGCGCCTTTTGAAATTCCCGGATCACATTCGGAAGCCAGTGCGCCGCCACGCTGGAAAACGTGCCGATGCGGATCAGGCCCGACTGCAGGCCGTTTAATTCGCTGACCTCCGTCTGCAGCTTTTCATATTCCAGGCATACATTCCTTGCGCAGGGAAGCAGCTTCATGCCGTCGCTTGTCAGCCTTACGCCCGTTTTCCCCCGTTCCAGCAGCACAACGTTCCATTCTTTTTCCAGGTCAAGAATCATGCGGCTGATGCCGGACTGCGAGTAGTTGAGCGCCTCGGCGGCCTTTGTAAAGCTTCCGCATTCCACCGTCCTGACGAACGCCATATATTTTTGAATATTCATGTCCATGGTTACCACGCTCACAAATGAGCTGGGAGCCTGCGAACTGCGTGCCTTTGACCGCCTTGCCCGGGTGTTGTCCGACCTTCGGAATGCGGGCCATGAGATCATCCTGGTCTCATCCGGCGCCATCGCCGCCGGCATGTACCATTGCGGCACGCGGGAGCGCCCTTCCGGAACGTGGAGGAGGCAGGCGGCGGCTGCATTGGGCCAATGCAGCATCATGCATCTTTATTACAGGTTTTTCAGCCATTACGGCACAACCATTGCACAAATTCTGCTGAAGGCGGAAGATGTGGAGCAGAAAGGCCGAAGCGATCGTCTGACAAATACATTCCATACGCTGCTGAACATGGGGGTAATTCCCATCGTCAATGAAAACGACGCCGTCCTCTGTACAGAGGACGGGCCGGAGGGCCGGCGGTTCGCCGATAACGACCGGCTCTCTGCGGCCGTCGCGGAGTTGTGCCGGGCAAAGCGGCTTGTTATTTTATCAGGCATCAGCGGGCTGTACGATACAGGCCCGAAATGGGATCCGGGCGCAAAGCGGGGCCGGCAGGCCGACCGGATGGATGGGGCCGGATTCCCCCTGGCAGGCAGCGCGGGCGCCCGGCGCGGGACAGGCGGCATGGAAGCAAAACTGCAGGCCGCCAAGCTTGCCGCAGCGCATGGGATTGACACAATAATCGCCAGCGGGAAAACGCCGGAAATCCTGTATGCCATTATACAGGGCCGGGAAGCGGGCACTTTCTTTCCGGGAAGGCCCGGCGCCTGATCAGGGGCAGGCGCCGGGCCTGTTCCGGCCGGGCGGCAGAATGCCGTCCGGCCCGTTTCTCTGCGGAAGCGGCCCGCCGGGCCGCTGCAAAGAAAAAAACAGCCTTTCGGCTGTCCTGACCCCGGAATCCCGTTTCAGGCGGTTGGGATCTCGCCCACGCCGTCCAGCACCAGTCGGGGACGGTACGGGTACTGCTGCATGGACTCCCGCGTGGTCACGCCTGTCAGCACCAGCGCCGTATCCAGGCCGCATTCGATGCCTGCGATGATATCGGAATCCATCCGGTCTCCAATGATCGCAGCGTCCTCTGAATGGACGCCCAGCATCTGCAGGCCGGTCCGCATCATCAGAGGATTCGGCTTTCCCACATAGTAGGCCTTTCTGCCGGTGGAAACCTCAATGGGCGAAATCAGCGCCCGGCAGGCGGGTACAATGCCGCATTCCAGCGGCGCCGTCAGATCGGCGTTGGTTCCAATGAGCCGCGCGCCGTTCCGGACATGCCGAACAGCGCGGCAGATCCCGTCGTAATGATAGTGCTCCGTCTCGCCGACGATCACATAGTCCGGATCCACGTCGTTCATGGCAATCCCCGCTTCATGCAGCGCGTTGTACAGGCCGGCCTCTCCAATCACATAGGCGCTGGCGCCGGGCATCTGCCCGGATACAAATTTCGCCGTGGCCAGGGCGCTGGTATAATAGTGGCTCTCATCCACCTCCAGGCCCATGCGCGCCAGCTTCTGCTGCAGTTCCCGCGGGCTCTTCCCGGATCCGTTGGTGAGAAACAGAAACCGTTTCCCCTCCGCATACAGCCAGTTTACCAGTTCCTTCGCGCCGGGCAGCAGCCGGTTGCCATGATAAATCACACCGTCCATATCAATGATGAATCCATGTTTTGTTCTGAATTGCTCCATACCATGCTCCTTTCTTCCCGTATTCCGTTTCAGTTTACTCCCCCACCGTAAAATGCAGAAGCAGACTCCCGTAAAACCTTCGTAAAAAGGCCGCCCTGTCTGCACAGAGCAGACAGGGCGGCCGCCGCGCGGCAGTCAAAGCCGCTCCAGAACTGTCAGAAGATAGCGCCAGGTACGGGCCACCGAAGCAATGGACATGCTTTCCCGCGTCGTATGAATCTCCGTCAGGTTGGGGCCGAAGCTGACGCTGTCCAGCCCCGGCAGCTTCCCCGCCAGGAGCCCGCACTCCAGCCCCGCATGGATGGCGATCACCTGCGGCTTCTCCCCATACTGCTCTTCGTATACCTGAACCATCAGCTCCCGCAGCGGTGAATCCTTTCGGTACTCCCAGGCCGGGTAATCCCCCTTCTGGAAATAGACGGCGCCGTAACGCTCTGCGATGCTCCGCAGCACCGCCGTCAGATATTCCTTGTCCCTGCCCACGCTGCTGCGGACGGAGAAGGTCAATTCCAGCGTGTCCCCGGTCACTTTCACAATTCCCAGATTCAGCGACGTCTCCACCAGCCCCTCGATGTCCCGGCTCATGGCCTGCACGCCGTTGGGCACTTCATTCAGCAGGCGGATGATCCGCTCGCTGCTCTCCTGATCCCAGACCTCCGCAACGCCGGTATTGTCCGGGCGGCATACCATATGCAGATCCGGATCCGCCGCTGCATAAAGCTCCCGCAGCTCCCGCTCATACGCCGCCGTCACCGACTGGATGCGGGATTCCTCCGCAGCCGGGGCCACAAACAGCGCGTATGCGCTTCTGGTAATGGCATTGTCCTTGGAACCGCCCCAGATTCCGGCCAGCCGCAGGCTGCAGGCATTGGTCAGAAGCTGCAGCGCCTCCCCCAAAACTTTATTGGCATTGGCGCGTCCCTTGTGAATCTCCACGCCGGAATGGCCGCCGGTCAGGCCGGAAACCTCCAGGCGGTACAGCTGCCCTGCCGCCGGCGCCGACAGGTAGGGTACGGCGATGGTGCATGTGGCGCCGCCGGCGCAGCTGACCGTCAGAACGCCCTCTTCCTCCGAATCGATATTCAGCAGGATCCGCCCTTTGACGTCCGGAACCTCCAGCGCGGCTGCGCCCAGCATGCCGATTTCCTCATCCGTTGTGAAAATAACCTCCAGCGGCGGATGGCGGATCGTCCGGGAATCCAGAATTGCCAGCGCATAGGCGACGGCAATCCCGTCGTCCCCGCCCAGGGTCGTCCCCCGGGCGAAAATCCGGTCCCCGTCCACCGCCAGGCGCAGCCCGTCGGTCCGAAAATCGATGTCGCAGTCCGGCTCTTTTTCGCAGACCATATCCAGATGCCCCTGCAGAATCACAGTCGGCCGGCCCTCACAGCCCGGCGAGGCGTCTTTCCAGATCAGCACGTTATTGGATGCATCCTGCCGGCACCGCAGCCCGCGCGCACGGGCAAATTCCATACAGAAGTCGCTGATGGCGCGTGTCCTGGTGGAGCCGTGCGGGATGGCGCACAGCGCTTCAAACCAACCGAATACCGCGGCCGGTTCCAGTCCGGCCAGCACCGATGGCGTCATATCGGATCATCTCCCATATCTCAATCATAATGGTTTTATCTTATCACAAGCCGCCGGAAAATAGTAGCCTGTGCCGCAATTTTTTCACCGGCCTCACGCCGGAAGGCCCTGTTCCGGCAAATCCGTTGCAAAGACCGCAGCCATACCCTATAATGGGAGCAAACCGCCGCATCCGCTGCGGCGGAAACCAGGGAGGGATCCATATGAAAAAATGGTATGCTGAAGAATATGCGTTTCAGATTGATGTGATCGGCTTTCTCCGCGGAGACCATACGGAACGATACTGCCGGAACGGGGAGGAAGTCGGCGACCGGTACCGCTGCACATACGGCTGTCCCGTCAACGCGCAGGGCCAGGGGATCTGTTCCAAGGCCATGATGCTGCTGTTCCCCGTCATGGAAGCGGTCCGGAGCGGCGGCGATCTGGAAAAGATCGGCGGCGGCAGCAAATACAGCAAGGACATCGTATGCCCGGACGGCTGCGTCATTTTCCGGCTGACTGCCGAAAAACTGGGCAATGAGAATTTTTTCAAAGGCCATTTTCTGGATTCCCCGCTTTAATCCCGGGGCCGGCGCGCCCCCCGGCGGCAGCGGCCCCGGCGCTTCCTCCGGCCCTGTTTGCCGCACACCATCAACCTTTTGAAAAAAGTTCGGAATTTTCGCCTTTTCCTGTTGCCTTTTTCCCGGTTTTCTGCTATTGTCTGAGTGCGAATGACTCCTACGCCGGCAAACGCCCCGCAGGCGCCAAAAAAACGGAGGGTGGGCAGGATCGCCATGGAAACAACCACACAAAACAATCAGATCGTAAACGGCGTCGTCTGGAAGCAGATGCTGCTGTTTTTCTTTCCCATTTTTTTGGGAACGCTGTTTCAGCAGTTTTATTCCATGATCGACGCGGTGATCCTCGGCCGCTTTGTCGGCAAAGAGGCTCTGGCCGCTGTCGGCGGGTCGGATATTGAGGTCATCAACCTCCTGGTCAATTTCTTCGTCGGGCTCTCCTCCGGCGCTTCGGTGGTAATTTCCCAGCACTACGGCGCACGGCATCAGGATGCCCTGCGCAGCTCCGTTTACACCGCCATGGCGCTGGCTGTCGGCTGCGGCGCGCTGCTGACGCTGCTGGGCGTATTTTGCTCCTCCTGGATCCTTCAGGCCATCCATACGCCGGCGGATATTTTCCGGTACGCCGAGGATTATATGCGGTACTATTTTCTCGGTATGATCCCCTCCATGATATACAACATGGGATCCGGCATTCTGCGGGCCGTGGGGGATTCCCGCCGGCCGCTGTATTATCTGATTGTCTGCTGCTTTGTCAATATTGTCCTGGATCTGTTTCTGGTTCTGGTGATCCCCCTTGCCACCGCCGGCACAGCCATCGCCACCAGCATCTCGCAGCTTGTGTGCGCCTCCCTGGTACTGCGCGCGCTTCTGAAGACCAGGGATATCTATCAGCTGCAGCTCAGCCGGCGGAATTTCAGCCGATCTCAGCTGAAGCATATGCTCCGCATCGGTCTCCCCGCCGGCCTGCAGTCCTCCATGTACAGCATTTCCAATGTATTCATTCAGTCCTCCATCAACCGGCTCGGAACCGATTCCGTAGCGGCATGGGCCGCCTTCCGGAAAATCGACAGCATCTACTGGCCGATCTCCAACGCCCTCGGCATCACCGTGATGACCTTTGTCGGTCAAAATTTCGGCGCGCGCCGCTACGACCGTCTGCGGCAGTCCGTCCGGTCCGGCCTGGTGCTGGACATCGGCATCACCGTGCTGTTCAGCGCCGCAGCCGTGCTGCTGCGCGGCCCGCTGATCGCCCTGTTCAACGACGACGCGCAGGTCCTCCGGATCGGAGAACATCTGCTCCTGCTGCTGTCGCCGTACTACATCCTGTATTTGTTCTCAGAAATCTATTCCGGCGCCATGCGCGGCGTCGGCGAGAGCCTGTGGCCCGCGCTGCTGACGCTGTTCGGCACCTGCGTACTGCGCCTCGGCTATCTGTTCCTGTTTGTCAATCAGGATGCCAGCAATGCCAAAATTGCGTTCAGCTATCCGCTCACCTGGGCTGTGACCTCCGTCATGTTCATCGTATATTACTTCAGGGGGCACTGGCTCAGCAGCCGCATCCGCCAAAACGCCTGAATCCGGAAAACCGGGACGCCGCCGTCCGGCGTCCTCCTCCCCAATCTCCCCGGCTCTCTGAAAAGGGTTGGGGAGTTTGTGCCGCCTGCGGGAAAACGGCTCATGGAAGCGGGAGGCACCGCCGTCCGGGTTTTGGAGTTCCGGGCCGTCCGGCGTGGAATTCCCGCCCGGCCCCCGGAAGTTCCGGAGAATCGTTCTGTTTTGACCTTGTTTTTTCCGGCCGGCAGACTTATAATGAATTGGCGTTCAGCCCCCTTAACACTTCACAGGAAAAGAGTCAAAAACTATGCAGATTTTATTATCCATCGGCTTTGCCCTGCTGGCCGGCCTGTTGATGTCCCGCGTTGTCAAGCCGCTGAAGCTGCCGGCCGTCACCGGTTACCTGCTGGCCGGCATCCTGGTCGGCCCCTATTGCCTCGGCCGTCTGGGCGTTCCCGGCGTCGGCTTCACCTCCATGGAAGAGGTTTCCGCCCTGAACCTCATCTCCGAGGTGGCGCTCGGCTTCATCGCATTTTCCATTGGAAATGAATTCCGGCTCTCTCAGCTGAGAAAAACCGGCAGGCAGGCGGCTGTCATCGGCGTTGTACAGGCGCTGGCCGCCACCCTTCTGGTCGATATTGCCCTCTATGGGCTGCATCTGATCCTCGGAGAGGACAAGCTCCCGCTCTCCGTGGTCATTACCCTCGGCGCCATCGCTACAGCCACCGCGCCGGCCGCCACGCTGATGGTGGTAAATCAGTACAAGGCGAAGGGCCCTTTGACAGATCTGCTGCTGCCCATTGTCGCGCTGGACGACGCAGTGGGGCTGGTTGTATTTGCCGTATCCTTCGGGGTTGCCAAGGCGATCTCTTTCGGGACGTTCAGCCTGGCCGCTGTATTGGTCAATCCGCTGATTGAAGTGATCGGCTCTCTGCTGCTCGGCGCGCTCATGGGATATATTTTCACCTTGATTGAACGCTTTTTTCACTCCAACTCCAAGCGGCTCTCCATCTCCATCACCTTTGTAATCCTGACTGTGGCCCTGTCCATGCTGGAAATCGACCTTCCCGGAACGGAGCTGAAACTCAGCTTCTCTTCCCTTCTGGTCTGCATGATGCTGGGAACCATTTTCTGCAACATCTGCGATTTCTCCGAAGAGCTGATGGAGCGCTGCGACCGCTGGACGGCTCCGCTGTTTGTCCTCTTTTTCGTGGTCAGCGGCGCAGAACTGGATCTGGCTGTTTTTTCAGA
>JAHZEF010000081.1:8051-10191 GCA_019422005.1 Clostridiales bacterium | reverse complement strand
TGAACGGCTCCTGGCGCAGATGGGCCTCGCCGAGCGTGCCGGCCACTATCCCAGCCAGCTGTCCGGTGGACAGCTGCAGCGGGTTGCCATCGCCCGGGCCCTGGCGCTGCAGCCGGACATCCTGTGTTTTGACGAACCGACCTCGGCACTGGATCCGGAACTGACCGGCGAGGTGCTCAGGGTGATCCGCGGCCTGGCCGAGCGGAAGACAACCATGATCATCGTGACCCATGAGATGATGTTTGCCCGGGATGTGGCCGACCAGGTTGTTTTCATGGACGGCGGCCTGATTGTGGAGCAGGGGCCGTCCCGGCAGGTGATTGAGCATCCGCGGGAGGAGCGCACCCGACAATTCCTTTCCCGGTATGCCGAGGGCTGAAGACGGCCGCGTTCCGCAGCGGCCTGAGACAGCCGGGGAACAGGGCGGGCGCCTTTTGAACGGGGGCGGAGGGCTCCTGCGCATTCCGGTGATCCGGCTTGAAGCGCTTTTCCGGGGCAGCCTGTCAAAAGCCCTCTTTGGCAGGCCGGGCCGCTGCCGGACCGGCAGCGGCCCGTTTGATATCCGGGAGGCTTTGAATATACAGAAAATTCTGTATATTCATTCCGGGGAGGATTCACTCCGCAGGCATGTGCATATCATTTTCCTCCGGGGATCCGTCGGATTCCCGTTTATTTTTGGGAACAACAAGTTTAAAGGAAAAAGCTGAGGGAAGATTGGCTAGTATGCACAAGGAAAAAGGCTTGCATTTTATTCAATGCAGTTGTATAATTTCCTTGTTCTCAACGGGATTGGGAAACTAAATGAGTGAAGGAAGAACTGACCATGAAAAAGATTCTTGCGCTGCTGCTGGCGCTGACCATGGTATTTGCCCTGGCCGCCTGCAGTTCCAACGAGACCAAGGAGCCGGCGGCGGACGACGGCTCTGCAGCAGAAACCCCGGACAATGCCGAAACCGGAGAGGGTGCAGACGCCGGGGCGGACACCGACGGCGCTGCGGCCGAATTTACCACGGTGGAGGCGGGAAAGCTCATCATGAGCACCAACGCGGCGTTTCCTCCCTATGAGATGACGGACGACAGCGATAACGTCATCGGTATTGACGCGGAGATCGCCGGCGCCATTGCGGAAAAGCTGGGCCTGGAACTCCAGATCGACAACATGGACTTTGATGCCGCGCTGCTGGCCGCGCAGCAGGGCAAGAGCGATATCGTCATGGCGGGTGTGACGGTAAATGAAGACCGCCTGGCTGTTATGGACTTTACCGATTCCTACGCCACCGGTGTGCAGGTGGTCATCGTGAAGGAAGGCTCGGATGTGACGCTGGACAATCTGGGCGAGCAGATGATCGGCACGCAGCGGGCCACAACGGGAAACATCTACTGCACGGACGACTACGGCGAGGATCATGTGGTGGCATATGACGACGGGATCACGGCAGTGCAGGCGCTGCTGAACGGCCAGGTAGACTGCGTTGTCATTGACAGCGGCCCCGCCCAGGAGTTTGTGAATGCCAACGCCGGCCTGGAGATCCTGGATACGGAGTATGTGACGGAGGATTACGCCATCGGTCTGGCCAAGGGCAATACCGCGCTGCTGAATGCGGTCAACGCTGCGCTGAACGAGCTGATTGAAGACGGCACGGTGCAGAGCATCCTTGACAGCTACATCACGGCTGAGTAAGAAATCCCGCAAAAGGGCGGCGCCTGCCGCCCTTTTTTGACATGACCATGCCGGCAGTGCGGTGTGACCGGAATGTTGTGAGTGAGGTGAAGGGCCTGTGGAACTGGCTGCAATGTATGAGCAGTGGAAAGGTCTGATGGTGGCAGGCGAGGATCTTTCCTTTTTTCAGGAGTTTTTTGTAAAATTCTATCAGGCGTTTCTTGAGAACGACCGATGGATGCAGTATTTCAAGGGCGTCGGCACAACGCTTCTGACTACGGCCCTGGCCCTGGCCATCGGCGTGCTGCTGGGCGTATTGGTGTCGGTAATCCGGACTTCCCATGATCAGCAGCGTCCGGGCCGCCGGAATCTGCTGCTGGGCTTCGTCAACGGGATCTGCAAGGTGTATGTCACGGTCATCCGCGGCACGCCCATGATGGTGCAGCTGCTGATCATGGGCTTTGTCATCTTTAAAAGCAG
>JAHZEF010000081.1:6578-8041 GCA_019422005.1 Clostridiales bacterium | reverse complement strand
CAACTCCGGCGCCTATGTTGCGGAGATTATCCGCGGCGGCCTGATGTCTCTGGATCCCGGCCAGTCGGAGGCGGGGAGGAGCCTGGGGCTGAGCTACATAGACACCATGCGCTTTATTGTGATTCCGCAGGCCTTCAAAGCGATCCTGCCGGCGCTGGGCAATGAGTTTATTGTCCTGCTGAAGGATACCTCGCTGATTGCCATGATCGGCGGCAAGGAGCTGCTGTATGCGGCGCAGGGGATTTACGGCCGCACCTACGAAGCCATGTTCCCGCTGCTGGGCGTCGCCCTGATCTATCTGATCCTGGTGATGATCTTCTCCTGGCTGCAGGGCAAGCTGGAAAGGAGGCTGCGTCAAAGTGATCGACGTTAAAAACCTCTCCAAATCGTTTGGAGACCATCTGGTGCTGGACAACATCAGCGAGCATATCGCCCCGGGGGAGAAGGTCGTCGTCATCGGCCCGTCCGGCTCCGGAAAGTCCACATTTCTCCGCTGCCTGAACCTACTGGAGAATCCGACGCAGGGAACCGTGACGTTCGACGGCACGGAGCTGACCAGCCCCAAGGTGGACATCAACGCCATCCGGCGGCAGATGGGAATGGTATTTCAGCACTTCAACCTGTTTCCCAATATGACCATCCGGAAAAATATCACGCTGGCGCCGGTTCGCACCAGACTGATGAGCCAGGCCGAAGCCGACGAAACGGCTATGGCGCTCCTGAGGCGCGTCGGTCTGGAAGAAAAGGCGGACGCGTATCCCAATCAGATTTCCGGCGGGCAGAAGCAGCGGATTGCCATTGTCCGCGCGCTGGCCATGAAGCCGAAGCTGATGTTGTTTGACGAACCCACCTCCGCGCTGGATCCGGAAATCGTGGGCGAGGTGCCGGAGGTTATGAAGGAGCGGGCGCACGACGGGATGACCATGGTCGTGGTAACCCATGAGATGGGCTTTGCCCGCGAAGTGGGGACGCGTGTGATTTTCATGGACGGGGGACGTCTGGTGGAACAGGGGACGCCGGCGGAGATCTTTGACCATCCGAAGAGCGAGCGCCTGAGAAGCTTCCTGGCGAAGGTCCTCTGACACCTGGAGCGGACGGCGCCCCAACTCAGCAAACAGGGGCGGCCTGCAGAATCACAATTCTGCAGGCCGCCCTGTTGTTCTGCGGGATACAGGGAGCCGGCTGAACGCGCGGCGGACAGAGGCTACAGATAGCTCTGCAGATCTCTGGAGAGCCGCTGCTCTTCCTCAATCAGCTGACCGGCCAGCTTCCTGGCGTCCGCTGTGGCGTCCGGGTATCGATTGCAGTACTTGTGCAGCGATTTCACGCCCATGTGGCAGCCGTCGATCATCAGGTCGGCCACCGACTGGTCCCCGGGCTGCAGCGCCAGCTTGACGTTGGTCTTGACCCAACTCATGCCGCGGGCCATGGGATTGGGCGTTTTGCCGTCGGCCTGATATTTG
>JAHZEF010000081.1:0-6568 GCA_019422005.1 Clostridiales bacterium | reverse complement strand
TTGGCCAGCAGCGTCCTGGTCTGGCCCTGCAGCTGCTCATGTACCCGCTTGCAGTTGGACAGCTGCTGGCGGAGGTGGAAGCTTTCCACCATGGGCAGCACTTCATCGATTGCACTGACGGCCATTTGAATGCCGGCGTCACATTCGCCCAGCAGGCGGCAGGTGTCGTCGTGAACCATAAAAATCCCTCCCATTCTCGATGGGATTAGGATGCGCAGTCCCGGGAAAAAATATAACGGCGGCGCTGAATTTTATGCGCTTTCCAGCAGGCTGCGGAGCGCGCGCTCAAAGGCGTCGTCTTCTGCGGGGCTGCGCCTGGGCGGGCCCTTGAGGCGCCCGCCGCCGTTTCGGATTTTCCGGGCCACATGCCGCGCCGTCAGCAGTGCGCCGATATTGTCGTCGCTGTAGAGAAAACCGTCCTGGCGGATGGGACGCGCACCGCGGCTGAGACACATGGCGGCAAGGCCGTAGTCCTGGGTGACGACCACGTCGCCGGGCTGAATCTGATTGACCAGCGCAAAGTCCGCGCTGTCTGCGCCCTTGTCTACCGTAATGGTGACGGCGCCGGAGCGCTGGAACCGGTGGGCGGTGTCACAGAAAATCAGGCAGGGCGTGCGGTAGTCATGGGCCACGGAAATGGCGCGGTCCACCACGGGACATCCGTCGCCGTCAATCAGAATCCGCATGGCTGCCTCCTGTGTAAGTGAAGCGCGGAAGCTCGGTTCCGCCGCAGCGGACGGTTTCCAGCCACATGGCGGCGGGACGGACCCAGACACCTCTCTCGCCATAGAGGGCGCGGTATACCACCATTTGTTCCTGCGTTTCACTGTGGCGCGCCACAGTGAGCACCTCGTATTCGCCGCCTTTGAAGTGCCGCCAGCGGCCGGGTCGGATTTCCTGCATGGCGGGGCCTCAGCCGAAGAGCCGGGCGGCCTGGGCGGCGAAGCGCTGGCCGAACAGGTGCATCATGGCGGCGCCATCGGCCTCCTGGTCGCGGTAGCAGACGGGCCCCAGATGAATAAAGGGCTGCCCGCAGGCTGCGCCGCCGGAGTAAACCATGGCGCCCTGCACCATCAAATGGGTGATCATGTGCTCCATGGCCAGCCCGGGACCGCCGACGGTCATATTGGCCGTGGCAAAAACTCCCGCCAATTTGCCGGCCAGCTTGCAGGGGCAGGCGTCCAGCCACTGCTTGATCTGCCAGCATTCACCGGCATAGTAGTCGGGCGTGCCGATCAGAACAGCGTCGGCCTCATTGACGAAGGCGACGTTGTCCGGGTGCTCTTTGTCGATTTGATGGATGTGCAGGCAGCGAACCGTACAGTCCGGCGCCTGTTTCGCAATGCCGGCGGCAATGGATTTGGCCATGGATTCGGTGCGTCCGGTCGCGGAAAAATAGCAGATTGCAATGTTCATATGTGCGCCCTCCGTTCTGTTTTGATGGAATGATATTCCAGTACCTGGATTATAACATATTTTTCTGCAAAAGGAAACAGAATCAGGAAGAACGGACGGGGAAGCGGCGGTAGGAGCAGCCGGGCGTCAGGGGCTGCCCGCGAAGGGCGGCCAGTTCGGAGACCGTACAGAACTGATATCCCTCTTCCTCCAGACGGTCGACGACCTGCAGTGCGGCGGCGATGGAGGAAGCGGAGAGGTCGTGCATCAGGATGATATCCCCATCCCGGACGTGCCCGACGATCCGCCGGACGACGCGCCCGGAGTCGGAGGTATTCCAGTCCTCCGGATCCACGCTCCAGAGAATCAGCGGAAGTCCCTGACGGACGGATTCTGCCAGGAGCGCCTCGCTGGTCAGGCCTCCGGGCGGCCGGAACAGCCTCGGGGAGGTTCCGGTCAGCGTCTCGATCAGGCCGCCTGTCTCCTCCAGCTCCCGGCGCACCACCGACTGCGGCTGGTTGTGCAGATAGGTATGGGTTTGGCCGTGGATGGCCAGTTCATGGCCCTCGGCGGCCATGCGGCGGACCGTGTCGGGACACTGGGCAATGCGGTAGCCGCAGAGGAAAAAGGTGACGGACAGGTACCGGGCGCGCAGGCCGTCAAGCAATTGCTCGGTCAGGCCGCAGGTGGGGCCGTCGTCAAAGGTCAGCGCCACATATTTGACGGGTCCGCCGCCGCCGTCGGCATGCCCGGGTTCCGCCCGGACGGCGGTGGCTGCGTTGAGAAGGAGCGCCGCGCACAGCGCCAGCGCCGGCAGACGTTTGGAACGGGACATGGGCCGACTTCCTTTCATTCAGACATTCAAAGCTAGTATGTGCCGCTTCCCGGCAAAGATCATTTGACGTTGCCGGGAAAATGCGGTAAAATAGTCTGGATTCTGGAAAAGAGGCGAAAAAATGGTTCAAGTATGCTGCCCGGTCTGCGGCGGACCGCTGGAGGCCGGTATGCCGGCCTGGCGCTGTGCCGCGGGCCACAGCTTCGATGTGGCCCGGCAGGGGTATGTGAACCTGCTGACGGTGAACCGGAAGCACTCCCGCAGCCCGGGCGATTCCCCGGTACAGGTGGCCGCACGCAGGGAATTTTTAAATGCCGGGTATTATACGCCGCTGGCGGAGCGGGTGTGCGCAGCGATGGCGGCGGAGCGCCCGCAGACGCTGCTGGACGCCGGGTGCGGAGAAGGATATTACCTGGCCTGCGTGGGGAAGCGCCTGCCGGAGACGGAGCGCTGGGGCGTGGACGTCTCCAAGGAGGCGGTCCGTTTCGCCGCGGTGCGGGACCGCAGCGCCCATTGGCTGACGGCCACCGCGGCGCATCTGCCGTTTCCGGACGGCAGCTTTGACGGCCTGCTCTCCATGTTTGCGCTGACGTCGGAACGGGAATTCCGGCGCGTCCTGCGGCCGGGCGGCCTGTTTTTGCGGGTGACGGCCGGGCCGAAGCACCTGCTGGCGCTCAGGCGGCTGATTTATCCGGAAATCCGGCCGAAGGAGGAGCAGCCGCCTCCTGAACTGGAGGGATTCCGGCTGGAACGGTCGGAGGTGGCGGAATTTCCGTTTGTGCTGACGGAAAACCGGCAGATCCAGAACCTGCTGGCAATGACGCCGCATTTTATGCGGATCTCCCGGACGGGAGCCGAACGGGCGCGGTCTGCAGCTGAGCTGCAGGACACGGCGCAGGCAGTCTGCAGCCATTACCGCGCGATCTGAATTGCAAGGAGACAACTTTATGCTGGATAAGCTGAAGCTGGTGGAAGAAAAATATCTGGAAATGGAACAGCGGGCGGCGCAGCCGGATTTTTACAGCGATCCCAAGGCTGCGGCCAGGCTCCTGAAAGAGCAGAAAGAGCTGGAGCCGGTTGTGGAGGCCTACCGGCGCTACTGCAGCACGGCGCAGGAGGTGAAAGACCTGCGGGAGATGCTGGACAGTTCCCTGGAGCCGGAGATGCGGGAACTGTGCCAGGAAGAGTTCACCCGGAGCAGGAAGGATCTGGAAGAGCAGGAGCATGCGCTGAAGCTGCTGCTGCTCCCCAGGGATCCCAATGATGAAAAAAGCGTGATCATGGAAATCCGCGGGGGCGTGGGCGGCGAGGAAAGCGCGCTGTTTGCCCACTCGCTGTTTCGGATGTACAACATGTATGCGGCCTCCAAAGGCTGGAACATTGAGCTGCTCAACTACAATGAGACGGAGCTGGGCGGTGTCAAGGAGGCGGATTTCATCATCAACGGCGCCGGCGCCTATTCGCGGCTGAAATTTGAAAGCGGCGTCCACCGGGTCCAGCGGGTGCCGGAGACGGAATCCGGCGGACGGGTGCACACCTCCACCGCCACGGTGGCGGTTCTGCCGGAGATGGAAGAGGTGGATGTGGAGATCCGCCCGGAAGAGATTGAAATGCAGGTATTCCGCTCCTCCGGCGCCGGCGGCCAGCATATCAACAAAACCTCGTCGGCCGTGCGCCTGATTCACAAGCCGTCCGGGATTGTGGTCTCCTGCCAGGAGGAGCGCAGCCAGGTGCAGAACCGGGAAAAGTGTATGCATATGCTGGCGTCCAAACTGTATGAGATTGAACAGAACCGCATTACGTCGGAGCATTCCGATCAGCGCCGCAGCCAGGTCGGCACCGGGATGCGGAATGAGCGGATCCGCACCTATAACTTCCCCCAGGGCCGGGTGACGGATCACCGGATCGGCCTGACGCTGTATCAGATTGATGCAATCATGAACGGGGCGCTGGATGAATTGATTGACGCGCTGGTGACGGCCGATCAGGCGGAAAAGCTGCAGCGCAGTGAGAAGGCGTGAGTATGAAGACGCAGTATTTTGACGCGGCGGCGCCGGGGACGGCCGCCGCCGCCGCTGAAATTATCAAACAGGGCGGCCTGGTAGCCGTCCCCACGGAGACGGTGTATGGCCTGGGGGCGGATGGGCTGAACCCGGATGCGGTGCTGAAAATCTTTGAGGCAAAGGGCCGGCCGCAGGATAATCCGCTGATCCTGCACATTGCCGAGCCGGCGCAGATGGAGGAGATCTGCCATGATATCCCGCCGGAGGCCCGGGAGCTGGCCCGGCGGTTCTGGCCGGGACCGCTGACCATGGTTTTGCCCTGCCGCAGCATCGTACCCCGCCGCACGACGGCGAACCTGGATACGGTGGCGGTCCGCTGTCCGCGCTGCGCCGTGACCAGGGAGATCATCCGCCTGGCCGGCGTGCCGGTGGCGGCGCCGTCGGCCAACCGCTCGGGAAAACCGAGTACCACGACGGCACAGCATGTGTTCGACGACATGGACGGGAGGATCGACGCGATTGTGGACGACGGGCCGTGCGAGGTGGGGCTGGAGTCCACCATTGTGGATCTTTCCGGAGGAACGCCGCGGCTGCTGCGCCCCGGCGGCGTCACGCCGGAACAGCTGCAGGCGGTGCTGGGGCGGCTGACGGTGGACCGGGCCGTCACGGCCCAGATCGACAAAGACGCCGTGGTACGCGCGCCCGGCATGAAGTATAAGCACTATGCGCCGCAGGGAGAGGTAATCATTGTTGCCGGCTCCAGCGCCCGGGCCGCCGGCTATATCCGACGGCATTTTGCGCCGGGGGACGCCGTACTCTGCTTTGAAGAGGAGCTGCCGCTCTATGAGGGCTGCAGCCCCAGGGCCTATGGGCGCGAAGCGGATACGGCGACGCTGGCCCACGGCCTGGTTGCAGCCCTGCGGGAGCTGGACCGGGCGGAGATCCGCACCATATTTGCGCGCTGCCCGGAGGGGACCGGCGTAACCTATGCGGTGCAGAACCGTCTGAAAAAAGCTGCCGGCTTCCATATTGTGACGGAGGATCAGCTATGACGGTGCTGGGCGTCACCGGCGGCACAGGCTGCGGGAAGACCACATTGCTGCGCCGGGCGGAGGCGATGGGCGGGTTCACAGTGGACTGCGATGCTGTTTACCATGAATTGCTGGCATGCGACGGGGCGCTGCTCTGCGCTCTGGAGGCGCGCTTCCCGGGAACCGTGGAAGACGGCGCATTGAATCGCAGGAAACTGGGCACATTGGTGTTTGGAGACCCGAAGGCTTTGGCGGATCTGAACGCGCTGACGCATCCCTTTGTGGCGGACGCGGTGCTGAGCCGCGTCCGGGCGGCGGAGGCGTGCGGGTACGGCCTGGCCGTGATCGACGCGGTGGCGCTGGTGGAGAGCGGCCTGGGAAAATCCTGCGATGCGACCATCGCCGTAACGGCGCCTGCAGAGGCGCGGATCCGGCGGCTGATGGCCAGAGAAGGGATTCCGGAGTCCTATGCCCGGCTGCGGATTGCCGCGCAGAAATCAAACGCGCAGTTTTCCGGCCAGTGCGACCGGACTATTTATAACGACTATCCGGATCCGGAACAATTTGCAGAGGCGTGCGACCGGCTGCTTCTGGAACTGACAGGAGGAAACAAGCATGAGTGAAATGGATTGGAATGCGGTCCGTGAAACGCTGATGTTCAATCCCAAAAACGGGTATCAGCGCATCAGCGATCAGGACCGGACGGAAATGGAGACGTACTGCAACGCGTACATGGACTTTGTCGGCGCGGCGAAAACGGAGCGGGAGGCCGTCCGGCTGACGGTGGAGGCCGCCCGGCGGGCGGGCTTTGTGGAATTCAACCCGGAGATGCAGCTGCGCCCCGGCGACCGGATTTACCGGGTCAACCGGCAGAAGGCAGTCTTCTTTGCGGTCGTCGGCCGGAAGGGGCTGGAGCGGGGCACCCGGATTGCCGTGGCGCATATCGATTCGCCGCGCCTGGATTTAAAGCCGAATCCGCTGTATGAGGATCAGGAACTGGCGTTTTTCAAAACGCATTACTATGGGGGCATCAAGAAGTACCAGTGGACGACCGTACCGCTGGCGCTGCACGGCATTCTGGCCCTGACGGACGGGAGCGTGCTGAATGTTTCCATCGGGGAGGATCCTTCCGATCCGGTATTCTGTGTGACGGATCTGCTGATCCATCTTTCTGCGGAACAGATGAAAAAGACGCTGGCAGAGGGGATCACCGGTGAAAATCTGAATATCCTGGTGGGCAGCAAGCCGCTGAAGGAGGACACAGGGGACTCCTATCGCGTGAAGCTGGCTGCGCTGATGCTGCT
>JAHZEF010000080.1:925-10231 GCA_019422005.1 Clostridiales bacterium | reverse complement strand
AAAGCGCCATATCCGGGAGGGCGACATTTTTCAGATTGTACTTTCCAACCGGCTGAGCGCTCCGTTTGAGGGAAGCCTGCTGAACACCTACCGCGTACTTCGCACCATCAATCCGTCCCCCTACATGTTTTACTTCTCCGGTACGGACGTGGAGGTTGCCGGAGCGTCCCCGGAAACACTGGTCAAGCTGGAAAACGGGGTGCTGCACACATTCCCTCTGGCGGGAACCAGGCCCAGGGGCAGAACGGAGGAGGAAGACCGCAGCCTGGAAGCTGAGCTGCTCTCTGACGAGAAGGAACTGGCAGAGCACAATATGCTGGTGGATCTGGGAAGGAACGACATCGGCAAGCTCAGCAAATTTGGTACGGTACAGGTGGAAACGCTGCATTCCGTCGAACGCTTTTCCCATGTGATGCACATCGGCTCCACCGTTCGGGGCGAAATCCGGGAGGATCAGGACGCGCTGAATGCAATCGAGGCGGTTCTTCCGGCCGGGACGCTGTCCGGCGCCCCGAAAATCAGGGCCTGCCAGCTGATCGGGGAATTGGAGAACAACAGGCGAGGGATCTACGGCGGCGCAATCGGATATATCGACTTTACCGGCAATATGGACACCTGCATCGCCATTCGGATCGCTTACAAAAAAAACGGAAGGGTATTTGTGCGGAGCGGCGCGGGCATTGTGGCGGATTCGGTTCCTGAAAAGGAGTTCGAAGAATGCCTGAACAAGGCAAAATCCTCGCTCAGGGCTCTGGAGCTCGCCCGGGAGGTGGAGGAATGATTTTACTGATTGACAACTACGACAGCTTTTCCTACAACCTGTATCAGCTCATCGGCGAACTGGATCCCGATATCCGCGTCATCCGGAACGATGAAATGACGGTGGCGGAAGTCAGGGCCCTCAGCCCCGGACGCATCATCCTGTCCCCCGGCCCGGGCAGGCCGGAAAACGCCGGCATCCTGATTGAAGCGGTCCAAACGCTGGGCAGGGACATCCCCATCCTGGGCGTCTGCCTCGGCCATCAGGCCGTCTGTGCGGCATTCGGTGCGGCCGTTATCCATGCAAGGGAGCCGATGCACGGCAAACAATCGAAGGTGACGCTCAATACGGCCTGCCCGCTGTTCCGGGGCTGTCCCGAAACCGCTTCCGTCGCCCGTTATCACTCCCTTGCGGTGGACACCGATACCATCCCCGGAGAGCTGGACATAACCGCGCTGGCCGCGGATGGCGAGGTGATGGCGGTGCAGCACAGGGAACGCCCTATATACGGCGTGCAGTTCCATCCCGAGTCCATTCTGACGCCGGACGGCCGGACAATGCTCAGAAATTTCATAAAGGAGGCCTGACCCCATGATTCAGGAGGCAATCGTAAAAATTGTAAACAAGGAAGACCTTACCTACGATGAGGCATACGCCGTCATGAATGAAATCATGAGCGGCGAAACCACCCCCACCCAGAACGCCGCTTTTCTCGCGGCGCTCTCCACCAAAAGCGCCAGGGCCGAGACCATCGACGAAATTGCCGGCTGCGCCGCGGCAATGCGGGCGCACGCGGTCAGGGTCGAAACCGGTATGGACGTATTTGAAATCGTCGGCACCGGCGGCGACAACGCCCACAGCTTCAATATTTCCACCACCTCTGCGCTTGTGGCGGCCGCCGGCGGCATGCGTGTCGCAAAGCACGGGAACAGGGCCGCATCCTCCCGGTGCGGCACGGCGGATTGCCTGGAAGCACTGGGCGTAAACATTCAGCAAAGCCCCGCAAGATGCATCGAGCTTCTGAACCAGGTTGGAATTTGCTTTTTCTTTGCGCAGAAGTACCACAGTTCCATGAAATACGTCGGGGCCATCCGCCGGGAGCTGGGATTCCGCACCGTGTTCAATATCCTCGGCCCGCTCACCAATCCCGGAACGCCGTCCATGCAGCTTCTCGGCGTGTATGACGGCTACCTTGTGGAACCGCTGGCGCAGGTTCTGAGCAATCTCGGAGTCCGGCGCGGGATGGTGGTCTACGGCCAGGACCGGCTGGACGAAATTTCTGTGAGCGCCCCCACGACCGTCTGCGAAATCCGCGACGGCTGGTTCAAATCCTTCGTCATCTCCCCGGAGGAGTTCGGCCTGGACCGCTGCCGGAAAGAGGATCTGAGCGGCGGCGATCCGGATGAGAATGCGGCAATCACGCTCGCCGTTCTGCATGGGGAAACGGGCCCCAGGCGAAATGCCGTTCTGATGAACGCGGGCGCTTCCCTCTACATCGGGGGAAAGGCCGGCAGTATAAAGGACGGTATTGCCCTGGCGGCGGATCTCATTGATTCCGGAAAAGCCCTTGAAACCCTTCGCCGGTTCATCGAACTCAGCAACCGTCCGGAGGCTGGGATATGACGATTCTGGACCGGCTTGCAGACCACGCGAGAGAACGCGTTGCAGAAGCCCGGCGGCGGGTTCCGTTGGACGAGGTCAGGCAGCGTGCCGCGCTCCTTCCGAAAGGCGCGTTCGCCTTTGAACGCGCGCTGAAAAAACCGGGCGTTTCCCTGATCTGCGAGTGCAAAAAGGCGTCGCCGTCCAGGGGCCTGATCGCCCCGGAATTTCCGTATCTGCAGATTGCGAAGGACTACGAGGCGGCAGGGGCCGACTGCATTTCCGTTTTAACCGAGCCGAAATGGTTCCTCGGGGAAGACAGGCATCTGAAAGAAATCGCCGGGGCCGTTTCGATCCCCTGCCTTCGCAAGGACTTCACCGTTGACGATTACATGATCTACGAAGCGAAGCTCCTGGGTTCCTCAGCGGTGCTTCTTCTCTGCTCCATCCTGTCGGAGCGGCAAATCCAGGAATTCATCGGGATTTGCGACACGCTTGGGCTGTCCGCCCTGGTGGAAGCGCACGACGAAGGCGAAATACAAACGGCCCTGAACGCAGGGGCCAGAATCATCGGCGTCAATAACCGCAATCTCCATGATTTTTCGGTGGACGCCGGAAACAGTCGGGCGCTTCGGAAGCTGATCCCCGAAGGCGTTTTGTTCGTCTCGGAAAGCGGCGTGCGCAGCGCCGCGGACGTGGCGGAGCTCCGTGCAGTCGGCGCGGACGCCGTACTGATCGGCGAAGCGCTCATGAGAGCCCCCGATAAAAAGGCCAAGCTTGCAGAACTGAGGGGGACGGCATGACGAAGATCAAGCTCTGCGGTCTTTCCAGGCCCTGTGACATGGAAGCCGCCAACGATGTAATGCCGGAGTATGTCGGCTTTGTGTTTGCGCCGGAAAGCAGACGCCGCATCACGCCGGAGGCCGCGTTGAAATTAAGGGAGCAGCTTTCTCCTGCGATTCAGGCTGTCGGCGTATTCGTAAACGAGCGGATCGAACGCATCGCCGGCCTCCTGAACAGCGGCGTCATCGATATGGCCCAGCTTCACGGCGGCGAGGACAACGGCTACATCGCCGCCCTGCGGGCACTTACCGGGAAGCCGGTCATCAAGGCGTTTCAAATCACCGGCAGGGAAAGCGTCATTTCCGCTGAAAACAGCGCGGCAGACCTGATCCTGCTCGATTCCGGCGCAGGGACCGGATCGGCCTTCGACTGGTCTCTGATCCAGGATATCCGCAGGCCGTATTTCCTGGCAGGCGGCCTGGATGCCGGGAATGCAGCGGAAGCCGCGGCGCGGCTGCACCCGTTCGCCGTCGACGTCAGTTCCGGTATCGAGACAAACGGAAGCAAGGACCGGGCAAAAATGGAGGCATTTGTTGCCGCCGTCAGAAAGGAAAACAGATTATGACAAATCCAAACGGACGTTTCGGTATTTACGGCGGTCAGTATATTCCCGAAACGCTGATGCATGCGGTGACCGAACTGGAAGAGGCGTACTGCCGCTGCAAAAACGACCCGGAGTTTCACCGCGAGCTCACAGATCTGCTCAACGAATATGCGGGCAGGCCCTCCAGGCTGTACTTTGCAGAAAAAATGACCCGCGATCTGGGCGGAGCAAAAATCTATCTCAAGCGCGAGGATCTCAACCATACGGGGGCGCACAAGATCAACAACGTACTCGGGCAGGCGCTGCTTGCAAAGAAGATGGGAAAAACCCGCCTGATCGCCGAAACAGGCGCCGGCCAGCATGGCGTTGCCACCGCAACCGCCGCCGCCCTGATGGGAATGGAATGCGTCGTATATATGGGAGCGGAGGATACGGTCCGGCAGGCGCTCAATGTGTACCGCATGCGTTTGCTGGGGGCGGAGGTCATCCCGGTGAAATCGGGCACCGCAACATTAAAGGATGCCGTGTCGGAGACGATGCGCGAATGGACTTCCCGCATCAGCGACACCCACTACTGCCTCGGATCGGTTATGGGGCCCCATCCGTTCCCAACCATCGTGCGCGACTTCCAGGCCGTCATCTCCAGGGAGATCCGGGAGCAGATCCTCGCCAGGGAGGGCAGGCTGCCCGATGCCGTCGTCGCCTGCGTCGGCGGCGGATCCAACGCCATCGGGAGCTTCTACCATTTTATCGGCGACAAAGGCGTCAGGCTGATCGGCTGTGAAGCGGCGGGCAGAGGCGTCGGCACCCCGGAAACAGCAGCGACTGTGAATACCGGAAGGGTCGGCATTTTCCACGGCATGAAGTCTTACTTCTGCCAGGACGCATTCGGTCAGATTGCGCCCGTCTATTCCATCTCCGCCGGTCTCGACTATCCCGGCGTCGGGCCGGAGCATGCTTATCTGCACGACACGGGCAGGGCGGAATACGTACCTGTCACCGATGAGGAGGCCGTATGCGCCTTTGAATACCTGACCAAAACAGAGGGGATCATCCCCGCCATCGAATCGGCCCACGCGGTCGCGCACGCCAGGAAGATTGCGCCGGCAATGGGCAGGGAAGCCATTCTCGTAGTCACCATTTCCGGCAGAGGAGACAAAGACTGCGCCGCAATTGCGCGGTACAGGGGGGAGGATATCCATGAGTAGCATTCAAAAAGCGTTTGAAAACGGAAAGGCGTTTATCGCCTTCCTCACCTGCGGCGATCCCGATCTGGAGACGACCGCCGCGGCCGTCCGCGCCGCAGCCGCCAATGGGGCCGATCTGATCGAACTCGGAATCCCCTTCTCCGATCCGACCGCAGAGGGGCCCGTGATCCAGGCGGCAAACCTCAGGGCGCTCCGCGGCGGCGTTACCACCGACCGGATCTTTGCGCTGGTAAAATCGCTCCGCCGTGACGTGCATGTGCCGCTGGTATTCATGACGTACGCCAACGTGGTGTTCTCCTACGGCGCAGAGCGGTTCTTCTCCGCCTGCCGGGAATTTGGGATAGACGGGCTGATTCTGCCTGACCTTCCGTTTGAGGAAAAGGAGGAATTCCTGCCGTTCTGCCGCCGGTACGGTATTGCGCTGATCTCATTGGTCGCGCCCACGTCTGAAGACCGCATTGCCAGGATTGCAAAAGAGGCGGAGGGGTTCCTTTACATTGTTTCCAGCCTCGGAGTGACCGGGGCAAGAACCGAAATCCAGACGGATCTCACATCCATGGTGCGGTCAATCCGCGAAAATACCGACATCCCCTGTGCAATTGGCTTCGGCATCTCCACACCCGGCCAGGCGCAAAGCATGGCGGCCCTTTCCGACGGTGTTATCGTCGGTTCCGCCATTGTAAAGCTGCTTGAAAAGCACGGGAAAAACGCGCCGGAGCTGATCGGGCGTTACGTAAAATCCATGAAGGACGCCATAGGGTAGCCGGCCGGGCCGCCGCATCCCCCCCGCATATGGCCGCCGTCTCAAACGTGCTTTCCCCCGGCAGGCGCTTTTCCCGTAAAGCGCCTGCCGGGGGATTCTGCAGAACAGGACAGCGGGCCGGGCGGTTTTCGCCCGGCCCGCTGTTTTCTGCCCTCTCTCCGGCTGCAGCAGTTCATTCGGCAAACAAAGGCGTGGAGTAGTAGCGGTCTCCGGAGTCCGGAAGAAGGGCGACAATCACTTTTCCTCTGTTTTCCGGCCGCTTTGCCAGCGCAATCGCCGCATGGAGCGCCGCACCGGAGGAAATCCCCGCCGAAATCCCCTCCTTCTCTGCCAGCAGCTTCGCAGCTGCAAAAGCCTCCGCATCCTCCACCGGAAAGACCTCGTCGTAAATCTCCGTATTCAGTACGTCCGGCACGAATCCGGCTCCGATCCCCTGAATCTTGTGAGATCCGGGCCGCCCCCGGGAAAGCACGGGCGAGCCGGCCGGCTCCACCGCCACAATCTGAATCTCCGGTTTTTGCCCCTTCAGATACTCCCCTGCGCCCGTTATCGTACCGCCGGTCCCAACGCCGGCAACGAAGATGTCGACCGTCCCGTCGGTATCATTCCAGATTTCCGGCCCGGTGGCCGCCCTGTGAACGCCGGGGTTCGCTGGATTCGCAAATTGTCCCGGAATCAGGCTGTCCGGGATCTCCCTCGCCAGCTCCTCCGCCTTTGCAATCGCGCCTTTCATGCCCCTGGAACCTTCGGTCAGAACCACTTCCGCACCGTAGGCCTTCAAAATATTTCTCCGTTCCACGCTCATGGTTTCCGGCATGGTAAGAAGAACCCGATATCCCTTCGCCGCCGCTATTGCAGCCAGGCCGATCCCGGTATTGCCCGAGGTCGGTTCAATGATGACCGAGCCTTTTTTCAGAAGGCCCCGGTTTTCGGCGTCCTCGATCATCGCCTTCGCAATACGGTCCTTGACGCTGCCCGCCGGATTGCAGGATTCCAGCTTGACCAGAACGGCCGCCTCCAGCGCTTCCTCCTTCTCAAGATTTTTCACCTCGACCAGCGGGGTATTTCCGATCAATTCCAGAATTCCCTGATAAATTTTTGACACAACAGTTTCCTCCCTGTTTTCAGATCCCGTAGAATGAAGCGGCGCCGTCTTTCCAGGCGCCCGGTTACCCCCCGATGGCCGCAAAACCGCGGTCCAGGTCGCAGAGGATGTCGTCGATATGCTCCGTACCGACAGACAGGCGGATTGTGTTGGGCCTGATCCCCTGGTCCAGCAGTTCGTCTGCAGAGAGCTGGGCATGGGTGGTCGTCGCCGGATGAATCACCAGGCTCTTTCCATCCGCCACATTTGCCAAAAGGGAGAATATTTTCAGGCTGTCAATCCATTTCCAGGCTTCCTTCTGCCCGCCTTTGAGCTCAAAGGTAAAAATACTGCCTCCGCCGTTCGGAAAATACCGCTGATACCGCTCGTGATCGGGATGGCCGGGCAGGGAGGGATGGTTGACTCTCTCCACCTGCGGATGGCCGGCCAGATATGCAACGACCTTCCCCGTATTCTCCGCATGCCGTTCCAGCCGCAGCGACAGCGTCTCCACTCCCTGCAGCAGCAGAAACGCATTGAACGGGGAGATCGCCGCGCCCGTATCGCGCAGAAGGACCGCGCGGATGTAGGTGACAAATGCGGCCGGCCCCGCCGCATCCGCAAAGGACACGCCGTGATAGCTGGGATTCGCCCCGGCGATGGGCGCATATCTGCCGCCCGCTTTCCAGTCGAACCTGCCGGAATCCACAATGATGCCTCCCAGTGTCGTACCGTGGCCGCCGATAAACTTGGTGGCGGAGTGGACGACGATATCTGCGCCGTGTTCAATGGGCCGGATCCAATACGGGGTGCCGAAGGTATTGTCGACAACCAGCGGCAGGCCGTGCCTGTGGGCGATCTCCGCGATGGCGCCGATCTCCGGAATATCGCTGTTGGGATTGCCCAGCGTTTCCAAATATACAGCCTTTGTATTCTCCTGAATCGCGTCTTCGACTTCCTGCAGGCAGTGCGCATCCACAAAGGTCGTGGAGATGCCATACTGCGGCAGCGTATGCGCCAGCAGATTGTAGCTGCCCCCGTAAATGGTTTTCTGCGCCACGATATGATCCCCCGCCTGCGCCAAGGCCTGCATGGTATAGGCGATGGCTGCCGCTCCGGAGGCCAGCGCCAGAGCAGCCGCGCCGCCCTCCAGCGCCGCCAGCCGCTTTTCCAGCACATCCTGGGTGGGGTTCGTAAGTCTGCCATAGATATTTCCGGCGTCTGTCAGCCCGAACCGGGCCGCGGCATGGGCAGAATTGTGAAATACATAGGAAGCCGTCTGGTAGATCGGAACCGCTCTCGCATCCGTGGCGAGGTCGGCCTGTTCCTGTCCTGCATGAAGCTGCAGGGTTTCAAATCTGTATTCGCTCATGAGAAACGCTCCTTTGCACATCAGATTTATTTGTGAATTCGCGCCGTGCCGGCGCTTCCGCTCCGGGGAAACAGAAAAACCGGAAGCGTATCGGCTCCCGGGCGAATGACGGCCAAATGCCGGCAGTCAATCAGGCATTGTGTCGGGGCGGCCGGCCGCGGCGCATCACGCCCGCAGCCGCGCCCCGGCTGCAATCACACGCCCGGGGGGGCCGGCATTCGGCAGCATATGGCAAAGTTGGCTCTGGCTGTACGATCCGCAATCATCCTGTTCGCCTCCCTGCAGTCTGTCTGATCTGATGATCCGATTATAAACCTATATACCTACTATGTCAATAGGTATTTTAACTATATTTCCCTCTTCCTTGCGTCACCGATTCACCCCATGGTATAATAGGCAAAAAGCAGAAGGAGGCCGCACTTTATGATTTCGACCAAAGGGCGCTATGCGCTCCGTATCATGATCGATCTGGCGGAGCGCAGGAACGACGGATATATTCCGCTGCGGGATATCGCCGAAAGGCAGGAAATCTCCAAAAAGTACCTGGAAATAATTATGAAGGAACTTGTAAAGGGAAACATGGTATCGGGGCACGGCGGAAGAGGCGGGGGGTACGTTCTGTGCCGCGCACCGGAAGCATACACCGTCGGAGAGATCCTGGAGCTGATGGAAGGTTCCCTTGCCCCGGTGGCCTGCCTGGCCAGGGGCGCCCTCCCCTGCGGCAGGGCGCCCGCCTGTAAAACGCGTTCCATGTGGGCCGAATTTGACCAAATGGTGCGCAGCTACTTCTTCGGAAAAACCCTGGCCGATTTCCTGTAAACCGGCGCTGTTCCGCCCTTCCGGGCCGCCGTTTTTGCCGCGCCCCTTCCCTGCCCGCCGGAGCCGTCAGCCGACCTGATCATTCCGCGGGCCGGCCAGCCCCTTCCGCCGTTCCGGCCAGTGCAGCGGCAACAAAGCCCCGGAACAGCGGGTGCGGCCGGTTGGGGCGGCTTTTGAATTCCGGATGGAACTGCACCCCCACATGGAAGGGGCGGTCTGTCAGCTCCACGGTTTCCACCAGCCGCCCGTCGGGAGACGTCCCCCCGATGGTCAGGCCGGCGGCCTGAAGCGCGCTCCGGTATTGGTTGCTGAAC
>JAHZEF010000080.1:0-915 GCA_019422005.1 Clostridiales bacterium | reverse complement strand
CTCATAACGGTGGCGGTGACGTTCCGCAATTTCAAGGACGCCGTAGCACCGTTCCATGGTGGTGCCGGGAGCAATAACACAGGGGCAGCTGCCCAGCCGCAGGGTGCCGCCCTTGTCAATTTCCTCGCTCTGGCCCGGCATGAAGTCGATCACCTTGTGGGGGCAGCCGGGGGCAAACTCCCCGGAGTTGGCGTCGGCCAGCCCCAATACATTCCGGGCATACTCAATGACTGCAACCTGCATGCCGAGGCAGATGCCGAAATAGGGCACCCGTTCCTCCCGCGCATAGCGGGCGGCCAGGACCATCCCCTCAACACCCCGGCCGCCAAAGCCGCCGGGAACCAGAATGCCGTCCACTTCGGAAAGGGATTCCCGCAGGTTTTCCTCCGTCAGCCCCTCCGCGTCAATCCACCGGATCCTGACATGGGCCCCCAGGCTGTATCCGGCATGGCGCAGGGCCTCCGCGACCGACAGGTAGGCGTCGTGCAGCCGGACATACTTTCCCACCAGGCCGATGGTCACAGTCTTGCTTCGGCGTTTGATGCGCTCCACCAGCTGCCTCCATTCCGCCAGATCCGGCGGTTCCGTATGCAGCCCCAGTTCCCGGCAGACCACTGCGGAAAAGTCGGCCTGTTCCAGCATCAGGGGGGCCTCATACAGATTGGGCAGGGTCCTGTTTTCAATGACACAGTCCGGCTTTACATTGCAGAAGAGGGAAATCTTCTGGAAAACGGACGGTTCCAGCGGCTCGTCGCAGCGCAGGACGATCAGGTCGGGACGGATCCCCATCCCCTGCAGCTCTTTCACGGAGTGCTGCGTGGGCTTGGACTTGTGCTCGTCGGAGCCCCGGAGGAACGGTACCAGCGTCACATGGATAAAGAGGCTGTTCTCCCGTCCGACCCCCAGGGATATCTG
>JAHZEF010000008.1:38069-42721 GCA_019422005.1 Clostridiales bacterium | reverse complement strand
GGATGATGATCACGCCCACAAAGGTCCCCATGAGGTTCAGCCGGTAGAACAGGAAAATCACACCCACCACAACGCCGATCACACCCGGCGCCCAGGTAAAGAATGCGTTGATCCAGTACATGACGTTTTCATTCTGCGCCTGATTCGCCACAAAGCCGTAGGCGGCCAGCACCGCGCCGACGCCCGCTGTGGAAATGGTCATGCCCAGCTTGTTGGCAAAGTGGCACAGGGAAACGGCGAACGCCGACGCCCGGATTCCGGTTTTCAGCTGTCCCACCTCAATGGTATCCAGCATGCACGCGTATACGGCAGCCATAATCAGGCCGTTGAAATAGCCGCTGACGCCGGCGAAGATGTAGAACAGAACCGGGTTGGTGCCGGCGTTGATAAAGTTCATCACAATATAGAGGATACCGGACCCCAGCGCGCCCAGGGAAACAACTTTGCCTTTGTTTCCGATTTTCTCCATCAGGTACGGCGCGGTAAACGGCCCGGCGATTCCGCAGCCGATGGCGATCAGGTTGTAGATGGTAAACAGGTTCGTATTGCCCGCATAGTAGGTGAAATAGTACATCATCACACCGCTGCGGCCATACATATAAATACCGCAGACAAACTGCCCGACCATGCACATCATCAGCGGGCCGTTGCGGATGACGAAATGCAGGAGGTCCCGGGCCGGCAGCTTGGCGCTCTTCGGCGGCGCAACAACCTCGCGGGAATTCCTGTACAGCAGGACGGCGAAGAACAGCCCCGGAACCGTAAACACGATGGCCGCAGTGAAATATGCGTTGGCCTGAGACATGCCGCCCTTCATCAGCAGATTGATCAGCGGCAGCCAGAGCACGGTCAGCAGCCAATACAGCAGCTGGCTGGTGCCCAGGCGATATCCGTAGAGCGAGCCGCGGTCATCGGTATTCTGCGTCATGGCGCCGCCCAGGGAGCCGTAAGCAATGTGATACGCCGTGAAGAACACCATGTACAGGCAGTACACAATGGACACGCATGTAATCTTCGCTCCGGTGGACCAATTGCCGATGGGAAGCCAAAGCAGGATGTTGGAGAGCGCAAACGGGACCATCATCCGGGTCAGCCAGGGACGGTACACGCCCCGGGGGGAACGGCTCTTGTCGATGATGACGCCGATGACCGGATCGTTGATGGCATCCCAAAGCTTCGACAGGGACATGATGGCCGTGACCGCCGCCATGGGAATCAGCAGCGTATCGGTCAGGAACGCCATCAGGAAGGCGCCGATCATCCCGTAGGTAACGGTGTTGAGGTAATCGCCCAGGCCGAAGATCGCCTTCTGCCTGACCGACAGGCGCGACTCCCTTACTTCATTGACAGTCTGAACAGGATCCATAGCACACGTTCCTTTCTTTTCTCATTTCTTCAGCGGAAACGGCTCACTCGGAACACTTGACAATGATTTTATTGTTTTTGGATTCCAGGAACGCATGGAAGATCTCCACGCCGTCGCTGAGCTTCATCTCGCGGGTCACAATCGTATCCAGCTGCATTCTGGGAATCAGGTCGATGACGCGGGGATAGTTGTAGAAGTTGGTGTAGACCGTCTGGATCCGCCCCTCCTTGGAATACAGGTCATACAGGTTGACCGGCAGATAGTAGTCCATGGGAAATACGGCGAAGTATACGACCGTCCCGCCGTAAGCCAGCAGATCCAGCATGGCCGGGGCCGCCTTGGGAACGCCCGCCACATCGTAGAGGACATCATAGCCGCGCCCGCCGGTGATCTCCATCCCTCTTTTGACGATATCCTCGCTGGTGGGATCGATCACATACTGCGCTCCCAGCTTTTTGGCCAGCTCCCGCTTCTCGGGAACCGGATCGGAAACGGTCACGTTGGCGCCGCCCTTGAGCAGCAGCATGTTGAGGTTGATGGACCCGATGGCGCCGCATCCCTGCAGCAGCACATTGTCGCCGATTTTGATCTGGGCCAGATCCATGCCGTCCATCGCAGAGGCCATGGGTTCTGCCAGGCAGTAATATTTGGGATCCACGCCGCTGTTTTCCGGAATCTTGAAGCACTGCTGCGGCTGCGCGGTGCAGTATTCGGTGAATCCGCCGTAGAAAGAGCCTTTGACCGGATGCTCGCAGCCGTTGCCGAATCCGCGCTTGCAGCGGTCGCAGCAGCCGCAGGGCGCGTTGCCGTTGACCACAACCCGGTCGCCGATCCGGAAGCCCGCGGCCTCCCCATGGGGATTGATCTCCACGATGGTGCCGCACATCTCATGGCCCATCACCCAGGGCGTCGGCATCCCATACAGGCCCATCGTCACAATATGGACGTCCGTGGCACACATGGCGCAGTAATCAATCCTGATCTTCATACCGTCGGTGGGCTTCAGCTCCGGCTCCGGAATCTCCAGGAGCTCGCACGCGCCCGGGGCAAGCACCTCTCTGTTTTTGCCCATCACTGCCTGCTTCGTGTAAACCAATGCCTTCATGAATTTCTTTCCTCCTTCTCCTTCATCAGGGATGTGACTGCAAACTTCGGCGCGGCCGCATCCGGCCGCACATCCAGAATACACCATTCTGCACAAAGATATGTCGGAACATCCCCCACAATTTGGTCAAAAATATTGTGAAGCTGCAGGCGGCGGCATCGCCTTCCCTGCAGCTTCCCTCCATCCGGTTTTATTTTTTGTTCCCTTCCATCAATATTTTGCGCACATACCAAGCTGTAGTGCAAAATTTTGCCCTTTTGTATCTAAAATACTGCAAACCTTCCCCACAGGTTTGCATTTAAGGCTGATTTCCTGTATAAATAAAGAGAACTCTCCTTGACGATCCAATCAATATCCATTTTTTTGTTCTGAGGGAGAAAGGGCGCGTCCAATGAAGTCCATTTTGATCATCTCCACAACCTATGCCCAGCTGCAGCAGATCCGAACGCTGCTGCTGCAATATCCGGAGCAGTATCAGATCGCAGGCACGGCAGACAACAGCGTCCTCGGGATGAGCATGATTGAGTCCCTCCGCCCGGATGTGGTCATTATGCCGACCTATATGAATTTCTGGAACGCCGAGGATCTGATCAATTACCTGCTGCCGCGGGGGATTGCACCCCAGTTTATCCTGATGCAGGACGAGGCGGAGCTCCCCCTGGGCGGGGCGGCGGCCACACAGGTGGCCGCGCTGCTGCCGGAATCCCCGCCGACCGGGGCGCAGCTTCTCGCAGCCCTGCAGGCCGCCGAACGGTACCAGGAGCGGAGCAGGCGCGCCGCCGGCGAGCCCTGCTCCTACCATCCGGCGATTCAGCACAGCCTGGAGGTCATGGAGCTGCTGATGGGGCTGACCCCCCTGCGCACCGGCGCGGCACAGATGGAATTCGGCCGTCTGCGGGTGGGACGGGAGGACTGCTGGCTGCTTCTCTGCGCGCCGGCCCGGGCGGAAGAGGCGCAGTTCAACTTTTTCGCGCAGTTTGAGAATCTGGAGCAGATCTTCGAACGTCTGAGCCGCTTCCTGGAGCCGCTGGGGCGCAGCGAAATCTGTATCTACCGGGAATCCAACCTCTGCATCCTGCTGGCCGGCGGCCAGCGGGAGGAGCCCGCCTGGGATATGCTGGCCCGCTCTCTCAACCGGTTCCTGTCGCCCTTCGGCGTCCCGGAACTGCTGTTTGAAATATCCGATTTCCCGCTGCCGCTGGAGCGCTGGCACAGCCAGTGCCGCGAACTGCTGGAGCTGCGGCAGGCGCGCTTCTTCCACTCTCCCCCCTATCTGCAGCCCAAGCTGGTTCGCGCCTACCGCGCCGACGTCACCCAAGCGCAGATCCACGACAAGCTCTCTGCGCTCTCCCTGGCCCTGCAGAACCGGCTCCGCACGGAGCTGGTCGCCACCCTGCAGGCGCTGGAGGAGCTGGTCAGCCACAGCCTGTCCGGTGAACTTTACGCGTTCGTTTCCACGCAGCTGGTCGTTCTGTACAGCCGGCTCCGCTACAGCTACGGAATCCAGACGGCCGAGGACGCCTCCTGTTCGCTGCAGTTCTCCAGCGTATCCGCCGCGTTCCAGGCATACCGCACCCTGTTCCTCGATCTGTTCGATCAGCTGGAGCCCACACGCGGCGGCAGCAACCAGCTGGTCACCGAGGTCTGCAGCTACATCCGCCAGAACCTGGGCGAAACGCTGTCTTTGGAGGTTCTCTCCCGCCACGTCCACGTTTCCCCCACTTACCTCAGCCGCCTGTTCAAACGGGAGACCGGCTGTGCGCTCAACGCCTACATCAGCCAGCACCGGGTCCTGCGGGCCATGCAGCTGCTGGAAACGCATTACAAGATCATCGATATTGCCGGGATGGTCGGCTTTGAAAATGCCAAATATTTCAGCCAGGTATTCCGCAGGCAGGTGGGCAAGACGCCGCAGCAGTACCGGCTGGAACTGCGGAAGGAGGAGCCGCTATGAAATCGCTGCGGATGCGCAGGGACCGTTCTCTTTACTTTCTGGAACTGCCCGACCCGCCGGCGCCCGGGCCGGACGAAGTCCTCGTCCGCATGGCCTGCGCCTCCATCTGCGGATACGACATGATGATGCTGTCCGGCCAGGCCGCCTATCCGCGGGACGGCATGCTGGGCCATGAAGGGGCCGGCGTCATCGCCGCGGTGGGCTCCCGGAGCCGCCCCGTCGATTTC
>JAHZEF010000008.1:33834-38059 GCA_019422005.1 Clostridiales bacterium | reverse complement strand
CGCCTGCGGCCAGTGCGACGCCTGCCGTTCCAATCTGCCCAATTTCTGCGTCGACCCGGGCGGCCGGTCCGATCTGATGACGGAATACGTCGCATTGGACCGGCGGCAAGTCTTCCGGCTCCCGCCCGGCCTTTCCCTCCGGGCCGGATGCCTGACGGAGCCGCTGATGATGGCCATGCACGCCGTCTCCAAAGCCAGGCTCCAGTTCGGAAGCACCGTCATCATTCTGGGCTGCGGCGCCATGGGGCAGCTGATCCTGAAACTGGTCCGGCAGCATCCGGTGGGAAGGGTCGTCGTGGTGGAACCCAGCGAAGAAAAGCGCAGCGCGGCCGTCCGCTTCGGCGCCGACACGGTCCTGGATCCCACCAACCGGAACATCATGTCCGAGGCGCTGCGCGCCAACGGCGGAAACGGCTATGACGCCGTCATTGAAGTCTCCGGCAGCCGGACCTCGGCCCAGATGGCATTGAACATTGTGGCCCGCGGCGGCTCTGTCGTCTACTTCGGCCTCTACGGCATGGACTTCAATCGGGAAGTCAACCTGTTCAACCTGTACTGGAAAGACGCTTCCATCAGCTGCGTCTGCGTTCCCAGCGGTTATTTCCCCGCAGCGCTGGCCATGGCCGGCAGCCTCGCGCTGGAGGAGATCATCACAGCCGTCTTCCCCTTCGAGAATGCAATCCGCGCTTTCTCGGAAAAGGCAAGCGGCCGTCACGCCAAAGTCATGCTGGAATTCGGCCATCCGGAAGCCGCCCTGCGCTGATCCGGCCGGTTCGCGCTTGCTTTTTTCCCGCCGTGTGCTATAATCAGTTAAAAATGCGGATCCTGACGCCAAAAACAGGTTTTGCGGCGCAAGGTTCGGCGACCCGTCAGCGGCCCGGTACGGGCCGCCGTCTGCCGTGCCTTCCATTGGAGGCACGGCTTTTTCGGCAAAAGGAGGCTGTTATGGAAAACAGGATCGCAGTGATCGGCATTGTGGTGGAAAATGAGGACGCGGTGGATGCGCTCAACGGCATTCTCCATGCCTACCGCCATTTCATCATCGGCCGCATGGGAATCCCCTATCGCCAGAGGAACCTCAGCATCATCAGTATCGCCGTGGACGCCCCCCAGGACGTCATATCCGCGCTGTCCGGGAAAATCGGAAAGCTGCCCGGCGTCAGTTCCAAAACCGCCTACGCCGGCGGAAAAGGATGAGCCGCGTCCTCGCCCTGGCGCAGAAGCTGGCCGAAACCCACACGCTTTCCGACGGCGAGCTTCTGGCGCTGCTGGAAGGCCGCTGCGAAGCGTCCGCCGCCCTTCTCCGCACGGCGGCGCAGAAGGCCGCCTGCGCCGTCTTTGGGCGCCGCATTTACCTCCGCGGCCTGATCGAATTCACCAATTACTGCCGGAACGACTGCTATTACTGCGGAATCCGCCGCAGCAACCAGAAGGCTTCCCGCTACCGGCTGACGCCGGATCAGATCCTCGCCTGCTGCGAAAGCGGCTATCGCCTGGGCTTCCGCACCTTTGTTCTGCAGGGAGGCGAAGATCCCTGGTGGACCGACCGGCGGCTGGAAGCGCTGGTATCCGCAGTCAGGGCCCGCTTCCCCGACTGCGCCCTGACCCTCTCGGTGGGCGAACGCAGCCCGGAAAGCTACCGGGCGCTCTTCCGCGCCGGCGCAGACCGGTACCTGCTTCGGCATGAGACCGCCGATCCGGCGCATTACGCGCTGCTGCACCCGCCGTCGCTTTCCCCGGCCCGCCGTATGGCATGCCTGCGGGAGCTGAAGGCCATCGGTTATCAGGTCGGCGCAGGCATGATGGTCGGTTCTCCGGGGCAAACCCCGGAACACCTGGTCCGGGATCTGCGGTTTCTGCAGGAATTCCGGCCGCACATGGTCGGAATCGGGCCCTTCCTCTCCCATCCGGACACGCCCTTCCGCGCCGAGCCGGACGGCTCGGCGCAGCTGACGCTGTATCTGCTGTCCATTGTCCGGCTGCTGCTGCCCCTGGCACTGCTGCCGGCCACCACCGCCCTGGGAACCGCGCTGCCGGGCGGCCGGGAGCTGGGCATCCTCCATGGCGCCAATGTGGTAATGCCGAACCTCACCCCATCCGGCGTCCGCGGAAAATATCTTTTGTATCACGACAAGCTGTCAACCGGGGCGGAATCCGCCGCCGGCCTGCCTCTGCTGCGCAGCAGCCTCGCCGCCATCGGCTACGAAATCGCCGGCGGCCGCGGCGACAGCCCCATGCAGCCAAACTGACGGGGAAGCGACGCTGACCCAAAAGAAAGAAGGAATTTCCATATGTACGATCCCAAATCCATGAAAGCCGAAGCGTTCATCTCCCACGAAGAGATCCTTGAAACCCTCGCTTTCGCCGACGCGCACCGGGCGGACACCGCCATGATCGACGCCATTCTGGACAAGGCGGCGCAGCGCCGGGGCCTGACGCACCGGGAGGCATCCGTTCTTCTGGCCTGCGAAATGCCGGACCGCATTGAACGCATGTTCCGGCTGGCCAGACAGATCAAGCAGGACTTTTACGGCAACCGCATCGTCCTGTTCGCGCCGCTGTACCTGTCCAACTACTGTGTCAACGGCTGCGTCTACTGTCCATATCATGCAAAAAACAGGCACATTGCCCGCAAAAAGCTGACGCAGGAAGAAGTCGCCAGGGAAGTGACCGCCCTGCAGGATATGGGCCACAAGCGTCTGGCCATCGAGGCCGGCGAAGACCCGGTCCACAATCCCATCGACTATATTCTGGACTGTATCCGGACCATCTACTCCATCCAGCATAAAAACGGCGCCATCCGCCGCGTGAACGTGAACATTGCGGCCACCACAGTGGAAAATTACCGCAGGCTCCGGGACGCCGGCATCGGCACCTACATCTTGTTTCAGGAAACGTATCACAGGGAGAGCTACCTCCAGCTCCACCCCACCGGCCCCAAGCACGACTATGCCTATCATACGGAAGCCATGGACCGTGCCATGGAGGGCGGGATCGACGACGTGGGGCTGGGCGTTCTGTTCGGTCTGGAGCGTTACCGGTATGAATTTGCCGGTCTTCTGATGCACGCCGAGCACCTGGAGGCCGTCCACGGAGTCGGCCCCCACACCATCAGCGTGCCCCGCATCAAGCGCGCCGACGGCATCGACCCCTCCGCCTTTGACAACGGCATCAGCGACGACGTCTTCGCCAGGCTCTGCGCGCTGATCCGCATTTCCGTCCCCTATACCGGCATGATCATTTCCACCCGGGAGAGCCAGGCCGTCCGGGAACGGGTCCTGCCTCTGGGCGTGTCCCAGATCAGCGGCGGTTCCCGCACCTCCGTGGGCGGCTATGAAGCGCCGGAACGCCCCACTGACACCGAGCAGTTCGACGTATCCGACCAGCGGAGCCTGGACGAGGTGGTCCGCTGGCTGATGGAGCTGGGCTATCTCCCCTCCTTCTGCACCGCCTGCTATCGGGAGGGCCGCACCGGCGACCGGTTTATGAGCCTGTGCAAAAGCGGTCAGATCCAAAACTGCTGCCACCCCAACGCACTGATGACGCTCCAGGAATTCCTCATGGATTACGCCTCCCGGGAAACCCGGGAGATCGGCGAAGCCCTGATCCGCGCCGAACTTCAGAACATCCCCAAAGAACGGGTGCGCGAAATCTGCGCCGGCCGCCTCCGGAAGATCGAACAGGGCGTCCGGGATTTCCGCTTTTGAGGTGGCAGATATGAGTCTCAACGAAACACCGTCCGCCGAGCGGGTGCACATCGGTTTCTTCGGCCGGCGCAACGCCGGCAAATCCAGCCTGGTCAACGCAGTCACCGGGCAGGCGCTCTCCGTCGTATCCGACGTGAAAGGCACCACCACAGACCCGGTGCAGAAGGCCATGGAGCTGCTGCCCATGGGGCCGGTGGTCATCATCGACACGCCCGGCTTCGACGACGAGGGGCCCCTGGGCGCGCTGCGCGTCCAGCGGACGCGCCAGGCCCTCAACCGCACGGACTGCGCCGTGCTGGTGGTGGACGCCGCCGCCGGAAAGACTGAGGCCGACCGGGAATTGATTTCACTGTTCCGCGCCAAACGCCTCCCCTATCTGGTGGCCTATAACAAAGCGGACCTGGCGCCGGGCCCGGCGCATCAGGACGACGGCCTTCCGGTCAGCGCACTGACCGGAGCCGGGATCCCGGCGTTCCGGGAGCGGCTGGCCGGGCTGGTAAAAACCAGGGAAACCCGCG
>JAHZEF010000008.1:0-33824 GCA_019422005.1 Clostridiales bacterium | reverse complement strand
GCAGATTGTGGGAGACCTGCTCTCCCCCGGCGCGTTCCTGCTTCTGGTGGTCCCCATTGACCAGGCCGCGCCCAAAGGCCGGCTGATCCTGCCGCAGCAGCAGGTCATCCGGGATGCGCTGGAGGCCGGCGCTGTACCGGTGATCACACGGGAGACGGAATTTTCCCGGACGCTTGCCGGGCTGGGAGGCAGTCCCGCCATGGTGGTGACCGACTCCCAGGTGTTCCGCCGCGTGGCGGAGGAGACGCCGGACGCCATCCCTCTGACCTCTTTTTCCATCCTCATGGCACGGTACAAGGGCTTCCTGGAACCGGCGGTCCGCGGCGCCGCAGCCATCAGCCGGCTGCAGGAAGGCGACCGCGTGCTGATCGCGGAGGGCTGCACGCACCGCCGGCAGTGCGAGGACATCGGCACGGTGAAGCTGCCCCGCTGGCTGCAGGCGCACACCGGGGCCGGCCTGCGCATCGCCGCCTGCTCCGGGCATGACTTCCCGGAAGACCTGTCTCCCTATCGCCTGGTCATCCACTGCGGCGCGTGCATGCTGAACGAGCGCGAGGTGCGGTACCGCTGCCAGTGCGCCGCGGACGCGGGCGTCCCGTTCACCAATTACGGCACAGCCATCGCATTCCTGCACGGCATCCTGCCGCGCAGCCTGGGGCTGTTCCCCGATCTGGCCGCCCTGGTGAACCGCCCGCCGGAGAAACCGGATCGGAAATAAGCCGCTGCGCGGCTGTTTCCGCCGGCGCACCCCGCAGAGGGGAAGCCCGCAGGACGAAGCCCTGCCCGTTCCCGCGCAGCATCGCCTCCGGGCACATCCTGCCAAAAAAACACAACCGAAATCAGCCCACCCCATTGGCCGGGCTGATTTCGGTTGAATATCAAGCAAACGGGACGCTTGTCCTTTGCGGTATGTTCAAACTCAATCTGCTCAGAAATACTTTTTAATGCCCTCGGGCATCTTTTCCGGATCGTCGGAAACAACGACCGTGAATTTCAGGTTATTGACCTTGCCAAACTCGTTGCACCAGTGAAAGAACTCTTCCGTCTCTGCCAGGTCGGCGCTGCCGGTGACCTTGTACAGTCCGTCGATAAAGATATGGGAGATGTCAAAATTGCCCGCGTGGAGGCCGCTGATAAAGCCCTTCAGGAAGGTGAAGCTGCCCATCTGATACTCGCCCGCTTCGATCAGCCTGACACGGTAGTCGATATCAAAGGTCAGTTTGTTTCCTTTCTCAATGCAGACCATGCTGCCGGACTCCGTGGCAATGGCCTCGTTGATGGAGTTGATCAATTGTTTGGTCTTGCCGGACCCGGAAAGACCCATAATAACTTTAACCATAGGAAAGCCCTCCTTTTACTGGACGAATGACGCCTCGCCCGTGGCTTCATTCTAACAGCTTTTCAGATTGATTGCAACCGTCACATTGGCCAAAACTGGGCCGGCATTTCTGGAAACTCAGGAGCCCTGCTTCCCCAGCAGCCGCGTCATGTTTTCGGTGCAGGCGGCAGGCGGCTCATCTTCGTAAAGGTCGCGTCCCATCATGCCGGCACAGAGGCAGCTGGACAGCTCGAAAAAGTATGCCAGCCAGCCGGCGGAACAGGGTTCCAGCGCGCCGGCGTCCACTGCAATGATGGGCACGCCGCCGTCCGCGCCGGCCTGAACGGCGCCCTGCACAGCCTGCTCCTGCACATAATCCAGCGTAAAGCCCTCCAGATAGTTCATCTGGTCCAGATCGTTCCAGTCCATTTCCACGGCCACCTTCTGCGCCGGCGGATCAAACTGCAGAACGGTCTGTACGATGGGCTCGCTGCCGTCGCTGAGGAGGCCGTGCAGCTGCTGCAGGTCCGCCGGGATCTCCGCCGCGGCCGGCAGAAGGCCGTCGCCGCCGAAACAGGCGCGGCCGCCGAACAGCCCCTGCCACCAGCGGCAGAGCGTCCATGCGTCGGGTTCGGCCGTGCTGAGGTACTCCACCCGCCTGCCTTTCCGGGCCAGAATGGTTCTGGCCGCGGCGTACAGCCAAGCCGGATTTTCAAAGGAGCGGATTTCCATGGCCCTCCTGGCCTCGGCCGCTCCCTCCAGGATGCCCCGGACATCCACCCCTGCCGCCGAAAGGCACAGCATGGCCGCCGGCGCCAGAACGCTGGCATGCCCGGCGAGAGTCCTCTGCAGGTTAAACGCCGTATAGCCCTCCTGCGCGGAAATCCGGCGCAGCGCGCCCCTGGTGGGGTCTGTCGTCACAAAAACCCGCTCCCGGGCCTTTTCCGTTCCGTACCGGCGCTCCAGCAGCCAGCGCAGCGCGCGCGCAGCCACGGCAGACTGCACGGTTTCGCCGTCGCGCCCCATGAGCTGGATGCAGAACTCCTTCGCTTCCAGCTGCTCTGCCAGCGCCTGCCAGGCCCGGGTGGAAAAATCGCTCCCGGCAAACAGCACCCGGAGGCCCGGGCGCAGATTGTGGTTCCGCCCGCGCAGCAGCTCCAGCAGCGCCTGCGCGCCCAGCACCGCGCTATCGTTCCCAACCACAACCAGGACCTGCGCCATGCTGCGGATGGTCTCCGCCGCCTGCTCAATCCGCTCCAGTTCCGGGCTTTCGCCGTCCAGCCAAGCCAGGAAATCCGCGCCCTTTGCGTCCATCAGTGCGGCGTGGGCGTTGGCGATTTCCTGTTCGCTTTCCAGCAGTGCCGGAAGCGAGACGCTGCACCAGATGTTGGAGATATCGACATTGAGCATGGGGAACACCTTTCTTCTGTAGTGTAGTATTGGCCGTTTCCGTTCTCCGTATGCAGAGGCCCGGCGGCTGCAGGCCGCCGGCAGTCCCATCTCTGCACACTGCAGGCCGGTTTTGACCATTATACGACAGTCCCGGCGAAAACACAATACCGCGCCGTTATGCGCCCAGGCAGACGCCCCGCAGAATCCGCGCCATCAGCTGCCACCACGTCAGGCGTTCAATCCGTTCCGGCGCCACAATCGGCGCCGCCGCCAGGACTTTGTCGCCGGCCCGAACCGTCAGCGTGCCCAGCTTCTGGCCCTTTTCCACCGGCGCCGATACGGTCTCCTCCAGCTCAATCTGGGTTGTCACCTCGTTTTTCAGGCTCTTTTCCATCAGAATCGGTTCCGTCTGCTCCAGAACCGGCTGGATGACTGACTGCTCTCCCAGTTCCACCGACACCTGCCCGATCTCTTCCGGCGGCGCGGGCGTCACCAGCGCATATGTGGCAAATCCGTAATCCAGCAGCGTCTTGGCGGATTCAAACCGGTCTGTGGAGCTTCCGCAGTGGAGCACCACGGCAATCAGCTCCATACCGTCCCTGGAGGCGGAGGCCGACAGGCAGTGCCCCGCCGCCTGGGTAAATCCCGTCTTCAGCCCGGTGGTGCCGTCATAAAAGCGGACCAGCTTGTTGGTATTGGACAGCCCGAATTTGCCGTCCCGGACCGTATCCATCCAAATCGTGGTATATTTCCGGATCTCGTCATGCTTCAGGAGCTCTCTGGACATCAGGGCAATATCATACGCCGAGGTCAGATGTTCCTCCGCCGAGGGTTCGTCGTCCAGCCCCGTGCAGTTGACAAAGTGGGTGTCGTCCATTCCCAGTTCAGCGGCGCGCAGGTTCATCTGCTCCACAAACACCGCTTCGCTGCCGGCCACTGCCTCCGCCAGGGCCGTGGCGCAGTCATTGGCCGAGGAGACCACGACGGATTTGAGCATCTCGTCCATGGACATCTGCTCGCCTTCCTCCAGGTATACCTGGCTGCCTCCCTTGGCCGCCGCAGCCGCGGACGCAGTACCCGGGCTGTCCCAGCTGAGCTGACCGCGCTCCAGCGCCTCCATCACCAGCAGCAGCGTCATGATTTTGGTCACGCTGGCCGGGCGCAGCCGCTCGTGATCATTTTTCTCGTAGAGGACCTGCCCGGTGGCCGCATCCATCAGGACTGCCGACGGTGCGGGAATATCCAGCTCCACCGCCCGGACGGCCGGCGGCACGGCGCTCAACAGCAGGCACAGGATCAGCAGTGCGGCGACTAAACGTTTGCACATTTACAATCAACCCTTCCGTTTCATGGTGGTACAACCTATGAAACCGCAGGCCGATGTATACATTTGAAATTGTACAAGTCCGCCTCAGGCCAGAAACTGCGCCGCCTCCCGCAGCAGCAGATCCGTATCCGCCGCGCCGCCCTCCGCGCGCACCGTTACCGGCCGGCTGAGATCCATGCTGAACAGCCCGATCAGCGACTTTGCATTGGTCCGCTTATCCGCGCAGACCGCGTGAACCGGATACGGGTACCTGGACGTCAGCGCAACAAACCGCTTGACCTCTTCAAAGCTGGAAAGCCTGACCAGAAATTCCTTCATACAAAAAAACCTCCCAAAATCAGCTATACAATCGGACCTCCGTCGGATATAATGGTGGCGCAGCCGCCGGCGCCGCTGCCCTGCCCTCTCTGATTGGATTATATTTTGCTGCATCCGCTCCCTACAACTGGAGCTTCCCAATAAATTCGGCGCCGGCACACTCTGATTTTTGGTGGTTTTGATATGAAATTTGCGTTCTATACCCTGGGGTGCAAGGTAAATCAATATGAAACCCAGGCCATGGAGCGGCGTCTGGTACAGGAAGGGCATGTCCTGGGCAGCTGGGCCGAACCCTGCGACGGCTTTATCATCAATACCTGCACGGTCACAGCCGTCAGCGATAAAAAGTCCCGGAACGCAATCCGCCGGGTGCGGAAGCTGAACCCGGATGCGGTGATCGGCGTCTGCGGCTGTTATGCGCAGACGAAGCCTGACGAGATCCGGGCGCTGGATGTGGATGTCCTGGCCGGTACTGCAGACCGCATGGCGTTCCTCGAGGCGGTGACGGAAGAGGCTTCGCGGCGGGTGCGCCGGCGCCGGGAATTCTGGGAAGCCGCCGCGGCCCACCGGACGTTTGAATCCCTGCCCGCCGGCGGCCTGGCCGCCCGGACGCGCGCCATGCTGAAAATCCAGGACGGCTGCTGCAACTTCTGTTCCTACTGCATCATCCCCTACGCCCGCGGCCCCGTCCGCTCGCTTCCCCTTCCGGACGCCGTGCGCCAGGCAGAGGCCGTGGCGGCCGAAGGCTACCGGGAGCTGGTGATCACCGGCATCGAAATCTCCTCCTGGGGCAAAGACCTCCGGGACGGCGGCAGCCTGTCCGACCTGCTGGGCGCCGTCTGCCTTGCCGCGCCCGGCCTGCGGATCCGCCTGGGCTCCCTGGAACCGCGTACCATTACGGAGGAATTCTGCCGGGTTCTGTCCTCTCTGGGCAACCTCTGCCCGCAGTTCCACCTGAGCCTCCAGAGCGGCTGCGACGCCGTCCTCAGGCGGATGAACCGGAAATACGACACCGCCCGCTATCTGGAGAGCGTCCGCCTGCTGCGCAGGCACTTCCCCGGCTGCGCGCTGACCACCGATCTGATCGTCGCATTCCCGGGCGAAACGGAGGCGGAGTTCCGTCAGTCCCTGTCCTTTCTGGAAACCTGCGGCTTTGCCGCGGTACACGTATTCCCATACTCCCGGCGGGACGGAACGCCGGCGGCCGGAATGCCCGGGCAGCTGGGCAACGCCGTCAAGGCGCGCCGTTCGGCCGAAGCCGCCGCCGTGGCGGACCGGCTGGAGCGCCGATATCGCAGCGCCATGATCGGGACCATGCAGCAGGTGCTGTTCGAGCAGCGGGAGGGCGCATACTTTGCAGGGCACGCGGAAAACTATGTAAAAGTTCTCGTCCCCGCGGAGGGCCTGCATAATCAGATCCGCCGCGTGAAAATCGCCGCCCTGGCGGAGGGCGGCGTACTGGGAGAACTGGCGGACTGACGCCGCCGGCTAAATCCACCGGTATCCCGGCGGCGTCTGGTGAAACAGCAGGCGCCGCAGCGCATCGTCGGCAAAGACGGCCGTCAGGGACAGCGGAATCCAGAGCAGGGAATACGGCAGGCAAATCTGTCCCATATAATTCATCGGACAGCTGCTGTAGTCCCAAACGTGCAACCCCAGGCGCACGTTGACAATCAGGCCGGATCCCAGTTCCAGGGCCGTAATCAGCGCCGCGCCCGTCAGCGCCTGCAGCAGCAGCGGCATCCCCGGCACCGCACGGTCCAGCATGCCGATCGCCCAGAAGCAGACGCCGCCCACCAGGAACATGCTCAAATGGCTCCTGCCGCGGTACAGCAGTTCCACGCACACATACAGCAGGCCGCCTGCAGCGCCGATGATCAGATTCTGCCAGATCCTCATTCCATCACCCCGGGGCTATTATGTGGAATCTGGCTGTTTTTATCGATGAAGCCCCGGATTTTCCCTGTAAAAACCGGGGCGCACGCAAAAAAACTTGTTGACAAACCAAAACCTTTCTCATATAATAATGCTTGCCTTCTCAATGAGGGGGCAATATGGCGGCATAGCTCAGTTGGTAGAGTATCCGGTTCATACCCGGCTTGTCACTGGTTCGAATCCAGTTGCCGCTACCATCTCCGGCCCGTTGGTCAAGTGGTTAAGACACCGCCCTTTCACGGCGGTAACATGGGTTCGAGTCCCGTACGGGTCACCACAAAAACCCCCTGAATCCTTCTGGGATTCAGGGGGTTTTTTTCAGTTTCCCGGCAGACTGCGGCCCCCTTCCGCGGCGGCCCCGGGGCGGGACACGCGCCGTCACGGCATTTTGCCCCCCGCTTCCAGCTGCAGCAGAACGCTCTGCCCAGCCCGCTTTGCCGGCCAGGCCGGCTCCGGATTTCCGCACCGGCCGGCTCCCGGGCAGCCCCGGCCCGCTCCCCGGCAGAAAAACGTCCGCTTTCCCCCGTCTCCGGCGCCTGTGGAACGCTGCCGGCGCGCCGCATCCTCCTTCCCTTTCAAACGGAGCAGGCCGCTTCCGGCTGCAGAAGGGGCCGGGCGGCGCGCCCGGTCCCTCCGCCGGGACAGAACGGGGGAAGGCGGGCCTCGCTTTGGGCCGGGGCCGTTTCGTCTCCCCTCATGCGCCGCGCTCCGGCCGATCCCCCCGCACCGTTTCAGCCGCCTCCCGGACGCCCCGTCCGGCCGCGCGGACGCCTTCCGTGTTTCCGCGGCGCGCCGGCTCCGGCCCCTGCCGCTTCCAGGGTATTTTTCCGCAGCACACGGCTCGTCCAACCTCCCCCCGATATTTTTATAATATTTTTAAAAAGTTCGTTATTCTATAAAAAGATCAACGTTTTCCCAATAAAATACCTAAAAAAGTTTTAGATTTGTTGTTATCTTGCACAAGTTTTTCAGCAGCGTTTTGGGAAGAACTTGAAAATATTTTTAAAAAATTCCAAACCCATTGCAAAGTAATATCACCTTGTCATATGATGATTTTATCAGCTGGCGCCGCTTATTTTCTAAACCGCGGTCAGCCGGGCGCTGCAGCACCCGGCTGGGAAAGGAGCGATCTCGATTGGACGAGCATTTTGTGGTTGGCAGACCTGTGGAGCGGCTCGACGCCTATGATAAAGTTACCGGCAAAGCCACCTATGTGGGCGACATGAAGTTCGACCGTCTCCTGCAGGCGAAAATTCTCCGCAGCCCCTACGCGCACGCCCTGGTCAAGCGCATCGACGTCTCCCGGGCCAAAGCGCTGCCGGGCGTCCGGGCGGTCCTGACCTATGACGACGTGCCCCATATTCCGTTCACCCCCTGCGGGCATCCCCTGCCGTTCGATTCCCCGCTGGATATGCAGATTCTCGAAAACCATGTCCGCTATGTCGGGGATCCGGTGGCGGCCGTTGCAGCCGACACCCGGGAAATCGCCGAAAAGGCGCTGGGGCTGATCGAGGTGGAATACGAGGAACTTCCGTTTTACCTGACCCCTGAAGAGTCCCTGGCGGAAGGCGCAATGGAGATTCACGAAGGTTCCCGCAATCTGGCCGGGGAAACCATTCAGGAATTCGGCGATGTGGAGGCTGCGCTGAAAACGGCCGCCCATGTCGTCGAGGACACTTATGACGCCCCCATCGTCACCCACGCGCAGATTGAAACCCACATCTCCATTGTGGACATCGACCTCCGCACCGGAAAGCTCACGTTCTACGTATCCAATCAGGTTCCCACCATCATGCGGGAACGGCTTGCATACATTCTGGGCCTGGAGCGGCGGATGATCCGGATCGTCAAAGCCACGGTAGGCGGCGGTTTCGGCGGCAAGGAAGAGCCCGTTTACGAGTTCATCAATGCGATTCTGACACAGAAGTGCCGCTGCCCGGTGATGCTGGAGCTGACCCGGGAGGAATGCCTGGCGTGCACCCGCACCCGCCACGGAACCAGGTTCAAATTCCGCACCGGCATCGACCGGGACGGCAGAATCGTCGCCCGGGATATGGAGATCGTACAAAATACCGGCGCATACGCCTCCCACGGCCACGCGGTCATTCTGAACCAGTACGGCCAGTACGACGGGCTGTATCCCGCGCCCAACATGCGCTTCACGGGAAGGACTGTTTACACCAACATCCTCATCGGCGCGGCCATGCGCGGCTATGGGATCCCGCAATACTGCATCGCCAACGAAGCCCATATGGATCACATCGCCCACGTCGCGGGCATGGATCCGCTGGAGTTCCGGAAGAAAAATCTCTATCGGCTGGGGGACGAGCGGAAATTCGGCAGCGCCTACTCCGCCCATACCTGCGGCCTGCCGGAAATTCTGGAAGAGGGCACCCGCCGCATCGGATACGACGAATTCCGAAGCAATCCGCCGGCCGCCGACGGCCCGGTCCGTTACGGCATCGGCATGGCCCTGAGCTCCTACGCTTCCTGCGTGTTCCCCCACAGCTGCGAGCTCTCCGGCGCCCGCCTCATGCTGCAGGACGACGCTTCCGCCACGCTGTTCCTCGGCTGCACGGAAATCGGCCAGGGCGCCGATACCGCCATGGCGCAGATCGCCGCGGAAGCCCTGGGCGTCCCCTTCTCCTGGATTACCGTGGTGGAGGGCGACACCGATGTGTGCCCCGCCGACATGGGCGCCTATGCCTCCCGCCAGACCTATGTGACGGGGAACGCCGTCAAGCACGCCGCCCTGAAATGCCGGGCACAGCTTCTGGAACGGGCGGGAATCATGCTCAGCCGCCCGCCGCAGGAGCTGGACACCCGCGGCGGCCAGGTGGTCGACGGCCGGACCGGGGACGTCCTGATCTCCATGCCCGCCGTCGCGGAGAACATGATCTACCACCTGACTGAGGGGAACACCTGCTGCTATGAGGTGGGATACGTCCCCAGGGAAAACGCCGTCAACTATGCCGGCTCCTTCGCCCTGGTGGCTGTGGATACGGAGACCGGGAAGGTTGACGTCCGGAAGCTGGTCACATGCATGGACTGCGGCAACCGCATCAATCCCAAAACCGCCATGGGCCAGCTCACCGGCGGCAGCATTATGAGCTTCGGCTACGGTATGATGGAGCAGATCCTGATCGACCCCAAAACCGGGCGGGTGTTCAACGACACGCTCCTGGACTACAAGATCCCGACCTTTGCCGACATTCCGCCGCTGGAAGCCCACTTTGTGGACACCTATGACCCCTCCTCCGCCTATGGCAACAAATCCCTGGGAGAGCCGCCCAATATCACTCCGGCCGCCGCCATCCGGAACGCGGTCTGTGACGCCCTCGGCATACCGGTCAACGCCAATCCGCTGACGCCGGAGCGGGTCTATCAGGCCATCGCCCGCGCACAGCAGCAAGAGGAGGTCTGAGGTTATGCTGTATTCAGTGAAAGAGCTGTTTCGTCCGGAGCGTCTGGAGGACGCGCTGCGCTATCTGTCGGAGCACCCGGACGCCCGCCCGCTGGCAGGCGGGACAGACGTTCTGGTGGATCTGCGCCGGAGGCGTCCGGAGGACGTCCGCCTGGTCAGCCTGGAAAAGCTGCCGGAGCTGCGCGGAATCCGCCGCCGCAGCGACGGGACAACGGAGATCGGCGCATACACAACTTTTACGGAACTGGCTTCCGATCCTGCAATTGCGTTGCGCGCGCCCATGCTGCGCACTGCGGCCCTGGCCATGGGCGGACCGCAGATTCAGAACGCCGCCACCATCGGCGGCAATATCTGCAACGGCGCTACTTCTGCCGACAGCGCGCCGGCACTGTTCGCTCTGGACGCGGTTCTGGTGCTGCAGAGCGCGTCAGGAAAGCGGCGTCTGCCCATCTCCGGGTTCTACGACGGCCCCGGCCGGGTGCGCCGCCGGGCAGATGAACTGCTGATCTCCCTGGAGCTCCCGCCCTGCGCCGCAGAGCGGCACGGCGACTGCTACATCAAGTTCAGCACCCGGAAAGCCATGGATCTGGCCCTCATCGGCTGTGCCGCGGCCTGTGAACTGACCCCGGACGGCGTCTTTTCCTCCATCGCCGTTGCGCTGGGCGTGGCCGCCCCCACGCCGGTGCGCGCCGCAGAGGCCGAGGCGTTCCTGCTCGGCCGGCGGCCGACGCCGGCGCTTCTGGAGGAGGCCGGCCGTCTGGCGCTGCGCTCCTGTTCTCCCAGAAGCTCCTGGCGCGCTTCCCGGGAATACCGGGAGCAGATCATCCGGACCCTGACGCGCCGCGCCGTCCTGGCGGCGTATGAGATGGCAGGAGGTGTCATGTAATGCAGACAATTCATATCAAAATCAACGGCATGGACTGGAGCGGCACCGTGGAAGACGGCGAAACCCTGGTGGATCTGATCCGGAACCGCCTGGGCCTGACCGGAACCAAAAAGGGGTGCGAAGTGGGGGAATGCGGCGCCTGCACCGTCCTCATCGACGGGGTCCCCAGCGCCTCCTGCATGTACCTGGCGGCGCTGGCCGACGGGAAGTCCATTACCACCATTGAAGGCCTGGCGCAGGACGGCGTCCTCAGCCCCGTGCAGCGCGCCTTTGTGGATGCGGGCGCGGTTCAGTGCGGCTTCTGTACCCCCGGCATGATTCTCAGCGCCCATGCGCTCCTGCAGCGCAACCCCCATCCCTCCAGAGAGGAAATCCAGGTGGCTCTCTCCGGCAACATGTGCCGCTGCGCCACCTATGAACAGGTGATCGAAGCTGTGGAACTGGCGGCCGATTTCCTGGCGGCCGCGTCCGGAAAGGAGACGGCCCATGGAAAAACGGTATAACGGAACCCTGCTGTTCGCACTGCTGAGCGTCATGATGTTCGCCCTGGGCCTTCAGGTCGGCGGCTTCAATCTGGTGATCGCTCCGGTGGCGGAGGAATACCAGCTCTCCAATACGCTGATGGGAAGCCTTGCCACCTTCCAGTACATTGCCATCATGATCGCGCCGATTGTCTTCGGCGGCCTTTCCGACCGCCGCGGCCGCAAAAATGTAATCGTGGCGTTCTCGCTGCTGTTCCTGGCAGGCTGCGCCTTCACGCTGTTCATTCCCAGCGTGGCCGGGTTCATTGCCGGCGTGTTCCTCATCGGCGCCGGCGCCAGTGTGACCTGGGGCACCATTTCCGCCGCGCTGGGCGACGCCTTCGGCGAACGGGCCAGCAAGTTCATCAACCTCAGCTTCTGCTGCTACAGCCTGGGCGCTGTGGTCAGCCCTCAGCTGATCGCCTTCTTTACAGGCAGCCTCGGTTTTGACTGGCGGATCTGCTATATTCTGACGGCGGCGGCCGTCCTGGTCAGCCTCGTCATTGTGCTTCCGCTCCGCTTTGCGCCGCAGCCGGCCGGCTCCCCGAGCGCACAGCACAGCGGCGGCGGCCGCTTCCGCCATGTCGGCTCCGTCATTTTCATCAGCCTGTTCCTCTCCATGGTGCTGAATTGTTCCATTGAGAACGGCCTGACCTTCTTCGCAAATTCCTATTTCACCGACGTTGTGGCGCGGCCTTCCCTGACCAGTTCCGCCATCTCCGTGTACTGGCTCATGATGATTCCCTCCCGCCTCCTGGTGGGCTTCCTCTACAAGCGCCGCCGTACGGTCCTGATCGCCAGCTTCATCTGCATGGCGGCGCTTCTGCTGGTAATCTACGCGACCACCAACGGATCCGTCGCGCTGGTTTGCATGGGCGCCATCGGGTTTGCCAGCGGCCCGCTGTACTCCACGCTGATCGGCCTGACTGCGGAGGCGTTTCCCAGCGAAGCCGGCACCATGACGGGCCTGATCGTAGCGGGGCAGGGCATCGGCGGCGCAGCCTCCCCGTTCCTCATGGGCGTCATCGCCGACCATATGGCCGTCCGCAGCGCCTACCTGATGCTGGCTTTGTTCGGCATCATCGGCGCAGGCGCCTATCTGCTCTATTTCTTCCGCGCCCGCAGCGCAGAGCGCCAGGCCGCGCTCAAATAAGCTCCGCTGCAAAACGCCGCCTGTTCCAATCCGTACGGGGAAGCGCCGGACGCCGCGTCCGGCGCTTCCCGCTTCCCATCCCGGCGGAGGAAGATTTTTGCAATTTCAGCCAATTTTCCAATTGACTTGCAGCCCGGCAGCCATTATACTAATCTTGACAATTCCATACGGATTGTGCGCAGAACTTTCGGGGAAGAGGGTGAGAGTCCCTCGCGGTCCCGCCACTGTGAAAAAGGTCGCTCCTTTCAGCCAGAACACCGACTCTGCGCCCGGATGAATCAATTCACGAGGTATGAATTGGTGCCCTCATCTGTCTGCATCCGTGCAGCGGCGGCGCCCATTTCCTCTGGAAGTGGGTCTTTTTTTGCCGTTTTGCACGGGAACATGAAGGAGTTTGACATGAAACCGTTTGAACGTCGCATCTTTCGCCTTTCCCTTCTGGCCGCGGCTGTCTTCGCACTGGCCGTGTCCGCCGGCGCCATGCACATCATGGAAGGCTATCTCCCCCTGACGCACAGCATCGCCTGGGGCGCCGTATGTCTTCCGTTCGTGGTCCTCGGCGTCGTCAAAATCAAAAAAATTGTATCCGCGCACCGCAAAACCCTGCTGCTGCTGGCCATGGCCGGCGCCTACTGCTTCCTGCTGTCTGCGCTGAAAATCCCCAGCGTCTCCGGTTCGTCCAGCCATCCGACCGGCACGGGGCTCGGCGCCATTCTGTTCGGCCCGCTCCCCATGGCCGTCCTGGGCATGATTGTCCTGCTCTTCCAGGCCATCCTGCTGGCTCACGGCGGGCTGACCACGCTGGGCGCCAATACATTTTCCATGGCCATCGCCGGCCCCTTTGTCAGCTTCGGCGTATTCGCCCTGTGCAGGAAGCTGAAGGTCAACAAGCGGATCGGCGTCTTTCTGGCCGCGGCTCTGGGCGATCTGCTGACCTATCTGGTCACCAGCGTCCAGCTGGCCTGGGCGCATCCTTCTCCCGCCGGCGGCTTTGCCGCGTCCTTTGCTGAATTCATCGGCATTTTCGCCGTGACGCAGATCCCTCTGGCCATTGTAGAGGGCCTGCTGACTGTGGTCGTCGTGATCGGGCTGGAGAGCCTGGCCCGGCCGGAGCTCCGGGAACTGGGATATGTTGGAGGTGCCGCATGAAAAAGAACACGGTTTTGGTGATCTGCCTGCTGCTGATCTGCGTTTTGATCACCGTCATCCCTTTGCTGACCATTCACGATTCTGAATTCGGCGGCGCCGACGGCGCGGCCGAGGAGGCAATCGCCGCCATCGACCCGGACTATGAGCCCTGGGCTTCCAACCTTCTGGAGCCCCCCGGCGGCGAGACGGAAAGCCTGCTCTTTGCGCTGCAGGCCGCGTTGGGCGCCGGCGTGGTGTTCTTTGCGTTCGGCTACCTGCTGGCCAGGAAAAAATACCGTCCGGCAGCCGACCGGTAGCCTATGTTTCAGTCCCTGCTGACTGCAACCGTCCTGTTCTGCCTGCTGGCGGGCCGCTTACCGGCGGCGCCGCTGGCGGCAGGCTGCGCGGCGGTTTTTCTGGGCGCATGGCTGCTGCGCCGGTTCCGCCCCCATACCCATGATGACTGGACCTCCGTTGACTTCCATGCTCAGCAGTCCCGGCTCGGCGGCGTACCGGCAGGCCTCAAGGCGCTCCTGACGCTGGGCTGCATTGTACTGGTCCTGGCCGCCCAGGCGCCGGCGGTCAGCGCGTTTGTTCTGGCTCTGGCCTTCGCTCTGACCGTCCTGGCGGGCGGAACCCCGGCCGGCACCTTTCTCCGGCTGTTTTCCGTCCCGGCTTCCTTTGTACTGCTCAGCGGCCTGGCCCTGCTGTTTGACTTCACCCGCAGCCCCGGCGGCGCCATATCCCTTCCCTGCTTCGGCGGATATCTGGCGGTCACCGCCGCCACACAGGCGTCCGCCCTGCGGATCATGCTGGGCGCGGCCGCCTCTGTGGCGTGCCTGTACGCCCTGTGCCTTTCCCCCCCCATGTATGAGCTGATTGCAGCGCTGGGGCGCGCCCATCTGCCGGAAATCCTGATTGAACTGATGTATCTGATCTACCGGTACATCTTTGTCCTGTCCGGCACGCTGTCTCAGATGAAAACTGCCGCGGCGTCCCGGCTGGGCTTTTCCGGCTCCCGCGCCGCCATGCGTTCCACCGGGCGCATCATGACCAGTCTGCTTGCCTCCTCCTTTCAGAAGGCTTCGGCATCCTTTGACGCCATGCAGTCGCGGTGTTATGCCGGACGGCTGCGCTTCCTGGAGCAGCGCAAGCCCATAAAGCCCTCGCATCTGGCCGGCTCCGCCGCCATCCTGGCGGCCGTGTCGCTCTCCATCTTTCTGGAAAGGGTGTGGCTCCCATGAGCAATCCCGTGCTGCAGCTCTCTTCCGTTACCTATGCCTACCAGGGCCAGACGCCCGCACTTGCGGAAGCGACGCTCTCTCTGTCCGCCGGCGAGCGTGTGGCGCTGCTGGGCGCCAACGGCGCGGGGAAATCCACGCTGTTTTTATTGTGCAACGGCGTCCTGTCCCCCGACAGCGGGGAGATTCTTCTGGACGGCCGGCCCGTCGGCCGGAACGAGCGCGGCCTGCGCCGTCTGCGACAGGCTGTGGGCCTGGTATTTCAAAATCCCGAAGACCAGCTGATCGGCGCCACGGTCCGCAGCGAAATCTCTTTCGGCCCCATGAACCTGGGCCTGCCGCAGGACGCGGTACGGGCCGCCGTGGAAGATTCCGCCGCCGCCATGAATCTGGAACCCCTGCTGGACAAGCCGCCGCAGTATCTCTCCGGCGGGGAGAAGAAGCGGGTCAGCATCGCCGATATCCTGGCCATGCGTTCCCGCCTGATTCTCTTTGACGAGCCGACCGCCTCGCTGGATCCGGCCCATACCGCGCTGCTGGAGCAGACGCTTGCGCGGCTCCACGGGGATGGGCTGAGCCTGCTGGTTTCCACACATGATGTGAACTTTGCATGGCGGTGGGCCGATCGGGCCATTGTGCTCTCCCATGGCCGCATCCTGCGGGATGCGCCCGTCTGCGACGTATTTGCAGACGATGCGCTGCTGGCGGCCGCCGGCCTTCAAAAGCCTGAACTGTTTGCCGTTTCCCAGCTGCTGTTCCCCGCGCTGCCCGGCGACGCCTATCCGCGTTCCCTCCCGGCGCTCCAAATCATGCTACAGGAGAATCATCCATGAAACAGGCTGTTCTGGTGGTCAGCTTCGGCACCACGTATTCCGAAACCCGCGAAAAAAACATCGGCGCAGTGCTGCGCCGCATCTCTGCCGCAGCCCCCGGGCTTCCGGTTTATGAGGCCTGGACCAGTTCCATGATCCTCCGCGCCCTCCGGAAGCGCGGGGAATCGGTGGACGACGTCCCGGCCGCCATGGCGCGCATGGAAGCAGACGGAATCACCGACGTGCGCGTTCTGCCGACCCATCTGCTCTACGGCGACGAATTTGACAAGATGCACGCCCAGCTGAACGCTGCGGCGGGCCGCTTTTCCTCCGTCGTCACCGCCGTCCCCCTGCTCTCCTGCGACGAAGACCTCCGCACCGTGCTGCAGGCTGTGGCCGCCGGCGTGGAAACTGCGCCCGATGAGGCGCTGGTCCTCATGGGGCACGGCACGCCGCATTTCTGCAACACCGTCTATGCTGCCATGGACTACCACGCGAAGGCAACCGGCCTTTCACACGTCTTCGTCGGCACTGTGGAGGCCTTCCCGGATCTGGACACCCTCATCGCCGCAGTCAGGCGCGCCGGCTACCGACGGGTCGTTCTGGCGCCGCTGATGCTGGTGGCCGGCGACCATGCCAACAACGACATGGCCTCCGACGCCCCGGACAGCTGGAAAACCCGCTTTTCCCGGGCAGGCCTCCCCGCCCGCGCCGTCATCCGCGGCCTCGGGGAATATCCGCCCGTTCTGGAGCTCTACGAAAGCCATCTGCATTCCATTCTGTAAGCCGGTCGCCCGGCTGGGAGGCGTATCCATGCCTTTTGAACATTACATCCGCCAGGGCGGCAAACGCCTCCGCTGCGGCTATACCACCGGCACCTGCGCGGCCCTGGCCGCCAAAGCCGCGGCCAGAACGCTGCTGTCCGGCAGCCCGGTTTCCTCGGAAACCATCCGCACCCCCAAAGGGCTGCATGTGACAGCTGAGATTCTGGAACTGCGCAGGAGCGGGGACACCGTTTCCTGCGCCGTCCGCAAGGACGGCGGCGACGACATTGACGTCACCGACGGGATCCTGATCTTTGCTTCCGTCTCCCTGATCCCGGACGGCCTGGTCATTGAGGGCGGGGAAGGCGTGGGCCGCGTAACCCTGCCGGGGCTGGATCAGCCCGTGGGCGCCCCCGCCATTAACTCCGTCCCCCGGCGTATGATCGGGGAAGCGCTCTCCGGGCTCTGCGCTCCATACGGATATTCCGGCGGCTTCCGGGTGACGGTGTCCGTCCCCTCCGGCGCTGAGCTTGCAGGGAAAACGTTCAACCCGCAGTTGGGAATCACAGGCGGCATTTCCATTCTGGGCACCAGCGGCATTGTGGAGCCCCAAAGCCTGCAGGCCCTGCTGGATTCCCTGGCCGTGGAAATGCGGGTGCTGGCCGCCCGCGGAGCCCGGCGGCTGATCATAACCCCCGGCAACTATGGCCGGGACTTCCTCCGCGCCTACCCCGCGCTGGCCGCCATGCCGCAGATCAAATGCGCCAATTTCATCGGGGACACGCTGGATCTGGCTGCGGAAAACGGCATGGAGCAGGTTCTGCTGACGGGCCACATCGGAAAGATGGTGAAACTGGCAGGCGGCATTATGAACACGCACTCCCGGACGGCCGACTGCCGCACAGAACTGTTTGCCGCCTACGCCGCGCTCTGCGGCGCGCCGCAGCCGCTGACCGCCCGTCTGATGCGCGCTGCAACCTCCGACGCCTGCATCGAGCTGCTGGACGGCGCCGGGCTGCGAAAACCGGTTCTGGACCGGCTGACCGCCGCAGCGCAGTCCCATCTGGACCGCCGCGCTGCCGGCGCATTCCGGATCGGGCTGATCACCTTCAGCAATCGATACGGCCTTTTGACCGTTTCCCATACAGCCGAACAACTACTGAACGATTGGGGGAATTCCATTTGAACGGAACGCTCTACGGCGTCAGCGTCGGTCCCGGGGATCCGGAGCTGATGACGCTGAAAGCCGTCAAAACCATTGAGGCCTGTCCGGTCATCGCCACGCCGCAGACTGCGGGAGAGAAAACCCTGGCGCTGGACATCGCCGCCGGCGCGGCGGACCTGCACGGAAAAGAAATCCTGACGCTCCCGTTCCTCATGACCCGGGATCATCAGAAACTCCGGGAAAGCCACCGGGCCAGTGCCGACGCCATCGCCGCCCATCTGCGGGCCGGACGCGACGTGGCCATGCTGAACCTGGGCGACGTCTCCATCTATTCGTCGTTTTCCTATGTCATGGAGCTGCTCTCCGCCGAGGGTTTCCCGGTGGAAATGGTTCCCGGCGTGCCCAGTTTCTGCGCTGTGGCGGCGGCGCTGGGCGTTTCTCTGACCTCCATGCACAAGCCTGTCCACATCTTCCCCGCCTCCAGCGGCCCCACCGGCGAAGCGCTGGCCCTGGACGGCACCAAGATCCTCATGAAGACCGGCAAGGCCATGCCGGAGGTCCGCGCAGCCATTGCGGCGGCAGGCCTTTCCGACCGGGCCATGCTGGTGCAGAACTGCGGGCTCCCGGATCAGCGCATCTGCCGCACGCTCCCGGAGGCCGGAGACGACATCAGTTACTTCACCACAATCGTCATCAAGGAGTGAATCCCATGATCCATTTTGTGGGCGCCGGAAGCGGCGCCGCTGATTTGATCACGATCCGCGGCGCCAGGCTGCTGGAGGCCGCCGACGTCATCGTATACGCCGGTTCTCTGGTAAATCCGGCGCTTCTGGACTATGCAAAGCCCGGCTGTGAAATTCACAACAGCGCCAGGATGACGCTGGAAGAGGTGATGGACGTCATGCTGTCCGCCGAGCAGGCCGGCCGCCAGGTGGTGCGCCTGCATACCGGCGACCCCTGCCTCTACGGCGCCATCCGGGAGCAGATGGATCTCCTGGACGCCCGCGGCGTGGCATACGACGTGGCGCCGGGCGTATCCAGCTTCTGCGGCGCAGCGGCGGCGCTGAAGGCCGAGTACACGCTGCCGGAAGTCAGCCAGACCGTAATCATCACCCGAATGGCCGGGCGCACGCCCGTACCGGAGCGCGAGCAAATCCGCGCGCTGGCCAGCCACGGCAGCACCATGGTGCTGTTCCTCTCCACAGGGCTGATCCCCCAGCTGGTGGAGGAGCTGCTGGCCGGCGGCGCCTATACGGAGGAGACGCCGGCGGCGCTGGTCTACAAGGCCACGTGGCCCGAGGAGCAGGTGTTCCGCTGCACCATCGGCACGCTGGAAGCCACCGCCCGGGAAAACGGCATTACCAAAACCGCACTGATTACCGTCGGGGGCTTCCTGGGAGGAACGTACGCCCGCTCCAGGCTGTACGACCCTTCCTTTCCCACGGAATTCCGGGAGGCCAGCCGATGAAGGTCGCCGTCATCGCCTTTACCCAGTCCGGCCTGTCCCTGGGCAGGAAGCTGCAGCGGCTGATGCCGGAAGACCAGGTTTCCCTGGCCTGCGGGACCGGCAACAACAAGGTCAGCCTGAAGCACTGGACTGCCGAACAGTTTCCCGCAGCGGACGCCCTGATTTTTCTCAGCGCCACAGGCATCGCCGTCCGGGCCGTCGCCCCCCATCTCAGGAGCAAGCTTTCCGATCCGGCCGTCCTGGTGGTGGATGACCGGGCCAAATTCTGCATTTCCCTGCTCTCGGGGCATCTCGGCGGCGCCAACGACCTGGCCCGCCGGGTCTCCGGCCTGCTGAACGCCGTTCCGGTGATCACCACCGCCACGGACAATCACGGCGTATTCGCGGTGGATTCCTGGGCCAAATCCCAGGGGCTCGTCATTGCCAACCCCGAAGCAGTCAAGCTTGTCTCCGCCAAGCTGCTGGCAGAGAAGACCATCCGTATCTGCAGCGACTTCCCCATCGCCGGCCGAATCCCGGACGGCGTGGTGCTGGTCAACGACAAGCCTTACGACGTCTCCGTCACACTCAAGCCCCGCGGCGCCAAAAACGTGCTCTATCTGATTCCGCCGGCCGCCTATGTGGGCATCGGATGCCGCAGGGACATCCCGCAGGACGCGCTGGAGCAGGCCTATGCCATGCTGCTGTCCAAGGGCAGCATCGATCCCCGTGCCGTAGCCGGCGCCTGCAGCATTGACCGCAAGGCTGCAGAGCCCGCCCTGCTTTCGTTCTGCCAGGCCCGCGACCTGCCTCTCTCCACTTTTTCCGCCGACCAGCTCAACGCTGTCAAAGGCCAGTTTTCTTCTTCCGCCTTCGTGCAGAAAACCACCGGCACTGACAATGTGTGCGAGCGCAGCGCCGTACTGGGCAGCTGCGGCGGCAAGCTGTTTTTAAAGAAAAACGCCGGCAACGGCGTCACCATGGCCATGGCCCTGCGGGACGTGACCATCCGCTTTGAGGAGGAATCATGAAAAAGCTGTTTGTCGTCGGCCTGGGGCCCGGAAACGCATCCCAGATGACTGCCCAGGCCCGGGCGGCGCTGGAGGAAGCGCAGGTGCTCTGCGGCTACACCGTATATACCGATCTGGCGGCGCCGCTCTGTCCCGGCAAGCCGGTGCTGACAACGCCCATGCGCCGGGAAATCGACCGGTGCCGCATGGCCCTGGAGCGGGCTGCTTCCGGCGAGACCGTGGCCATGGTCTGCTCCGGCGACGCCGGCGTCTACGGTATGGCCTGCCTGGTCTATCAGCTGGCGGAGGAATATCCGCCGGTGGAAATCGAAATCGTCCCCGGCGTCACCGCCGCGCTTTCCGGCGCGGCGGTGCTGGGCGCGCCCCTGAGCCATGATTTCTGCGTCATTTCCCTCAGCGACCTGCTGACGCCCTGGGATCTGATTGAACGCCGCCTCCGCGCGGCGGCGCAGGCAGATTTCTGCATTGCGCTTTACAATCCCGCCAGCCGCAGGCGCGCCGACTACCTTCGGCGGGCATGCGCCGTCCTTCTGGAGTGGAAGGCGCCGCAAACCGTCTGCGGCTGGGTGCGCAACATCGGGCGGGAAGGGCAGGAATCCAGACTGCTGTCTCTCGCCGCGCTGCAGGAAGAACAGCTGGACATGTTCTGCACCGCCTTCGTCGGCAACGGGCAGACCCAGGCGCTCCGCGGAAAGATGGTGACCCCCCGCGGATACGAGGCCAGGCTGTGAAGCGCCTGCTGCTGTTCGGGGGCACCACGGAGGGGCGGCAGCTGGCCGTTCAGGCCGCATCCCTGGGCTATGCCGTAACCGTCTGCGTGGCCACGGAATACGGGGCCGCCTGCGTACCGGACGCGCCGGGCGTCGCGGTACATACCGGGCGTCTGGGGGAAGACGCCATGGAAGCGCTGATGCGCCGCGGCGGCTTTTCCCTGGCGGTGGACGCCACGCACCCCTATGCCGCAGACGTCAGCCGGAATATCCGCGCGGCGGCAGGCGCAGCGGGGCTGCCCTGCCTGCGGCTCCTGCGGCCGGAGAGCGGGCATGCCGGCTGCCTGTACGCCGACACTGTGGCCGGGGCCTGCGCGCTGGTGCCGCCCGGCAACCTCCTGGCCGCCACCGGCAGCAAGGAAATCGCCGCCTATATGTCCATACCGGATTACCAAAAGCGGGTATACGCCCGCGTTCTGCCTCTGGAAGCGTCGGTGGCGCAATGCCGGGAAGCCGGCCTTCCGGACGACCATATCCTGGCCGACAGAGGGCCCTTCACGCTGCAGCAGAATCTGGAAACCCTGCGGCGGTATGCCATCCGCAGCATGGTCACCAAGGATGGCGGAACGGCCGGAGGCTTTCCGGAGAAGCTGGAAGCCGCCCGCCTCTGCGGCGTTCAGGTGATCCTGGTCCGCCGTCCCCATGACGCCGGGCTGGATCCCGCCCAACTTCTCAAACGACTGGAGGAACTGGCATGAAGCGCGTAACCATTGTGGGGATGGGAATGGGAAACCCCGATACGCTGACCGTGGGGGCGCTGCGCGCGCTGCGGGAGGCCCGGCTGATCGTCGGTGCGCAGCGGCTGCTGGATACCCTTCCGGACGGCTGTCCGGCCAGGCGCGTCCCTGCCGTCCGCCCGGATGATACGGCCGCCGCCCTCTGTGAATTCCCCGCGTGCGTCGTCATGAGCGGGGACACCGGCTTCTACAGCGGCACCAGGCGGCTGCTGCCGCTGCTCTCCGGCCTGGACGTCTCTGTCCTGCCGGGCATTACCACCGTGCAGTATTTCGCTTCCCGCCTGGGCAGGCCGTGGCAGGATGTCACGCTGGTCAGCGCCCACGGCCTGGAGTGCAACGTGATCGGCGCCGTACTGGGCGGGCGGGAAACCTTTTTCCTGACCGGCGGCGCTGTGACGCCTTCCTCCATCGCGCAGCGCCTGACGGACGCCGGCCTGGGCGCGCTGACGCTCCATGTGGGGCAGCGTCTGTCCTATGGCGACGAGTCCATCGTCTCCGGCCCCGCCGCAGAGTTGGCCGGGCAATCGTTCGATACGCTCAGCGCCGTCTGGGCAGAAGCCGTTCCGCCCGCATTTTCCATGCTGGGCGGCGGCATTGCCGACGATGCATTCCTGCGGGGCGACGTCCCCATGACCAAACGGGAAGTCCGCGCCGCCATTCCCGGCCTGCTGGAGCTGCAGCCCGGCGGCGTAGTCTGGGATGTGGGCGCAGGAACCGGCTCCGTGTCCGTGGAGCTGGCGCTGCTGGATCCCGGCGCGCAGGTGTTTGCCGTGGAGCAGAAGCCGGCCGCCTGCGACCTGATCCTCCGCAACCGTGAAAAGTTCGGCGTCTGGAATCTGACGCTGATCCCCGGCACAGCGCCGGAGGCGCTGGCGGGCCTGCCCGCGCCGGACGCGGCGTTCATCGGCGGCTCCGCCGGCAATCTCGCAGAAATTCTGCGGATTCTGCATGATAAAAACCCGGCGGTACGGGTCTGCATCAGCGCCATTGCCGCCGAAACCTTCGCAGAAGCGGCGGGGCTTTTGTCCGGGGCCCCGTGGGAGGGCCTGGAAATCACACAGCTTGCGGCGGCCCGCAGCCGCCGCGCCGGGGCCTACCATCTGATGGCCGGCCAGAACCCCATCTGGCTGCTCAGCGCCCGGGGGGCTGCGGAATGACCGGCGCGCTCCCCCGGATCCTGCTGGCCGCGCCCAAAAGCGGCGCCGGCAAGACCACCGTGGTGTGCGGCCTGCTGCAGGCTCTGGTCAACCGCGGAATGCGGCCGGCCGCCTGCAAATGCGGGCCGGACTATATCGATCCGCTGTTCCACAGCGAGATCATCGGGGCGAAGGGCTGCAACCTGGATCTGTTTTTCACCGGCGAACAGGCCGCCCGGCGCCTCCTGCTGGAATCGGCGGAGGGCTGCAGCCTGGCCGTCCTGGAAGGCGTCATGGGGTATTACGACGGTGTGGGCGGCGTGACGGAGCAGGCTTCCGCCTACCATGTGGCAGCTGCCACAGAGACGCCCGCCATCCTGATCCTTGACGCCAGGGGTGCTTCCCTCTCCCTGTGCGCCCAGCTCCGCGGCTTCCTGTCGTTCCGGCCGCAGAGCCGGATTGCCGGCGTTATCCTCAACCGCTGTACGCCTGCGCAGTACCGGATGCTGGCGGACGCCATCCGGACAGAGTGCGGCGTCCCCGCCCTGGGTTACCTGCCGTCGCTCCCCGCCTGCGCGCTGGAAAGCCGCCACCTGGGCCTGGTCACTGCCCAGGAGGTGGACGGCCTCCGGCAGAAGCTGCAGGACCTGGCTGCGGCTGTGGAACAGTCTGTCGACCTGGACGCCGTCCTCTCCCTGGCGCGGACCGCGCCGCCCCTGCACAGCCCCGAACCGCCCGACGCCCCCGCCCTTTCCGGAACGCATCCGGTGCTGGCTGTGGCGCGGGACCGGGCGTTCTGCTTCTACTACCGGGAAAACCTGCGGCTGCTGGAGCGCCTGGGCGCACGCCTGCGCTTCTTCTCGCCGCTGGAAGAGGACGTCCTGCCGCCCTGCGACGGCCTGTATCTGGGCGGCGGCTATCCGGAACTTTACGCCGGCCGGCTCTCTGCCAACCGTTCCATGCGGGAAAGTATCCGTACCGCTGTGGGGGAGGGGCTGCCCACATTTGCTGAATGCGGCGGCTTCCTCTATCTCCATAAGACCCTGACCGATGAAGACGGGCCGCATCCCATGGCCGGCGTCTTTCCCGGCGGCTGCCACAGCACCGGCAGGCTCCGCCGGTTCGGCTACGTCACGCTGACTGCCCGGACGGATAATCTGCTCTGCCCGGCCGGCGCGCAGATCCGCGCCCATGAATTCCACTATTTTGACTCAGACTGCAACGGCAGCGATTTTTCTGCCGAAAAGCCGGTTTCCGGCCGGAAGTGGGACTGCATCCACGCCTCCCCCACGCTTTTCGCCGGGTTCCCGCACCTGTATTTCCCGGCCAATCCCGATTTTGCACGGCGGTTTGTCCGCCGTTTAAAGGAGTCTTGAACCATGACACTTCAGGAAGCTTTGGAACACATCCGGCCCATCGATCCCGCCGGCACAAAACAGGCCCTGGCCAAGTGGAACGCCGTGGCAAAGCCTCTGGGCAGCCTGGGCCTTCTGGAAGACGCTGTGACACAGATCAGCGCCATGACAGGCAGCCTGCACCCCAAACTGGAAAAGCGCTGCGTCGTGATGTTCTGCGCCGACAACGGCGTGGTCGCCCAGGGCGTGACCCAGACCGGCAGCGAGGTGACCGCCATTGTGGCCGGAAACGTCTGCACCCATGACACCAGCGTCTGCAAAATGGCCGAGGTGGCCCATGCGGACGTGTTCCCCGTAGACATGGGGATGCACACCCGTGTCGACAATCCGCTGATCTGGGACCGCCGGATCGCCGCCGGAACGCAGGACATGTCGCAGGGGCCCGCCATGACGCGGGAACAGGCGGTCCGGGGCATTGAGGCGGGAATCGACGTGGCCTCCCGGCTGGCGGACCGCGGCTACGGGCTGCTGGCCACCGGCGAAATGGGGATCGGAAACACCACAACCTCCAGCGCCATGGGCAGCGTCCTGCTGGGGCGGCCGGTATCGGAGATGACGGGCCCCGGAGCGGGCCTTTCCAAAGCCGGCGTGCTGCACAAGATTGCGGTGATCGAACAGGCCATTGCCCGAAACCGCCCGGATCCGGCGGATCCCATCGACGTACTGTCCAAGGTCGGCGGCTTCGACATCGCCGGAATGGCGGGGCTCTGCATCGGCGCGGCAGTCCGGCGGATCCCCTGTCTGATCGACGGCTTCATTTCTGCGATTTCCGCCCTCTGCGCCGTGCGGCTGTGCCCGGCGGTATCGGATTATCTGATCGCCAGCCATGTCAGCGCCGAACCGGCGGGACAGCTGCTGCTGGACGCGCTGGGCAAGCGCCCCATAATTACCGCCGGCATGCGGCTGGGGGAGGGAACCGGCGCAGTCGCCGCCATGCCGCTGATCGACATGGCGCTGGCGGTCTTCAACGAGATGGCCACGTTCGACGACATCCAGGTGGAAGCCTATGTCCCGCTGTGACGCCGGAAAGGAGTGAGCACATGCGGATCCTCATCACCGGCGGCAGCGCCAGCGGAAAGAGCCAATATGCCGAACGGGTCGCCGCATCGTTCCCGGAGCCCCGCTTCTATATCGCAACCATGCGCCCCTGGGACGGGGAATGCCGCGCGCGGATCGAAAAGCACCGCCGTCAGCGGGCCGGCCTCGGCTTTGAAACCGTGGAGCATTATGGGGATCTGCAGGATCTCCGTCTGCCCGCCCGCGGCACGGCGCTGCTGGAATGCATGAGCAATCTGGCCGCCAACGTGCTCTTCGGCCCAAACCCGCCGGAAGACCCGCCGGAAGCGGTCTGCGCCGGGCTCCGTACACTGTCGCGCCAGTGCCGAACGCTTGTGGTGGTCACCAACGAGGTGTTCTCCGACGGCGTTCGCTACGACGGATCCACCACGACTTATCTCCGCCTTCTGGCCGGGCTCAACGCCTGGATGGGCCGGGAGTTCGACCGGGTGACGGAGGTCGTCTGCGGCATTCCCATCGCGCAAAAAGGAGAGATCCCATGACATTTTTTGAAACCATTGCCGTGGCGTTTTCCATGTATTCGGCGCTTCCCATGCCGCAGTTTCCATGGACCGGGCGCAACATGCGCTATGCCATGGCCGCGTTTCCCCTGGTCGGCGTCCTCTGTGGCGCGGCGGTGTGGCTGTGGGCATGGCTCAGCGCCCTGCTGGATTTCGGGCCGCTGCTGACCGGCGCGGGGCTGGCTCTGGCCCCGGTGCTGGTCACGGGAGGCATCCATCTGGACGGCTTCTGCGACACCACCGATGCGCTGGCCAGCCATGCCGGCCGGGAGCGAAAGCTGGAGATCCTCAAGGATTCACACTGCGGCGCATTCGCTGTGATCGGTACGGCCTGCTACCTTCTCTTTCTGACTGCGCTCTGCGCTGAGCTGACCCCGGACCGGAACGCCCTGTGGCGCCTGAGCCTGACCTTTCTCTTCAGCCGGGCTGCCAGCGGGCTGGCGGTGACTTCGTTCCCGTGCGCCAAACATTCCGGTTTGGCGCACACCTTCGCAGACATGGCCGCCAGGCGTCAGACGCGGCTGGTGCTGCTGGCGGCTCTGCTGGCGGTGGGCGCGGCGCTGGCCGCCCTGGGAGGCGGCTGGATGCTGGCGGCTGCGGCGGCAATGTTCGGGATTTACTATCTCACATCCAAACGCATCTTCGGCGGCATCACCGGCGATCTGGCCGGATGGTTTCTGCAGTGGTGCGAACTGCTGATGGTGCTGGCCCTGGTAATCACACAAAAACTGGAGGGAGCTGCATGATTCTCATCGTGGGCGGCTTTGCCGCCGGAAAGCGCGCCTGGGCGCGGGAAGCCCTGGGATACCGGAAGGCGGATTTCAGCCGGGATCCCGGAGATCAAAAGCCGGTCCTTTATGACCTCCAGGATCTGCCGGACGCCCGGCTGGAGGATCTGCTGCAGAAAGAGGTCGTGATCTGCAATGAGGTAGGCTGCGGCCTGGTGCCGGTGGATCCGGCGGAGCGGGAAGCCCGGGAACGTACCGGACGGCTGTGCATCCAGCTGGCCCAAAAGGCCGACCGGGTTGTCCGTGTCGTCTGCGGCGTGGGCACCGCCATCAAAGGGTGACGCCATGGAAATCCTGCTGGCCCGCCACGGCGCTACCGCCGGAAACCTGCTGCACCGCCATCTGGGCGTCACCGACGAACCGCTGTGCCCGGAAGGGCGCGCCGCGCTGCAGCCGGTGGACGAAGCGCTGGAAACCGTCTTTGTCTCCCCCCTGCTCCGGGCGCGGGAAACCGCCGCTGTCCTGTTCCCCGGCGCGGCGCAGATTCCCGTACCCGATCTGGCTGAAATGCACTTCGGCCGGTTTGAAAACAAAAATTATGAGGAGCTTTCAGATGACCCGGCCTACCGGGCCTGGGTGGACGGCTGGTGCGAGGGCTCCTGCCCCGGCGGTGAAAGCCGCGCCGCTTTCTGCAGCCGGACCTGCGCCGCCTTCGCCGCGCTGGTATCGGAGGCACTGGAGCGCGGCGACCGGCAGCTCGCCATTGTCGCCCACGGCGGTACCGTGATGGCAGTGGGCGAACGGTTTGCCGTTCCCCGCCGCGGTTATTTTGACTGGAAAGTTCCCAACGGCGCCGTCTGCCGGTTCACAACCAGCCGCGAACTCTGGCAGGCGCGTCAGATCCTGACCGATTCGGAGGCGTCGATTTGCAAATCCTGTTAGCGGTTTTTCTGGGGTTTCTTCTGGATCTCTGTTTTGGCGACCCCCGCTGGCTTCCCCATCCGGTGGTATGGATCGGGAAGCTGATCTCCCTGCTGGAGCGGGCGCTTCGCCGCCTGTTCCCCGCCACCGGGAACGGGGAGCGCGCCGCCGGCGCCGTCCTGGTGCTGTTTGTCCTGGCCGTCACCGGCGGAGTCGGGTTCGGGCTGCCGTATCTGCTCGCCCGGATCCATCCCGGGCTGGGTTTTGCGCTCCAGGTCTTCTGGTGTTACCAGATCCCTGCCGCCCGCTGCCTCTGTGCGGAAGCCGGGAAAGTCCGGCGCGCGCTGGCGGCCGACGATCTGGCCGGCGCCAGGGCGGCGGTCTCCGGTCTGGTTGGGCGCGATACAGACCGGCTCGATTCACAGGGCGTCGCCCGGGCCGCGGTGGAAACCGTGGCGGAAAATACCACCGACGGCGTCGTCGCCCCGCTGGTCTATCTGATGCTGGGAGGCGCGGGGCTGGGCCTGCTCTACAAAGCCGTCAACACCATGGACTCCATGGTGGGCTACCGCAATGACCGCTACCGCTTCTTCGGCACTGCGGCGGCGCGGCTGGACGACCTATGCAATTACCTTCCCGCCCGCCTGACGGCGCTCCTGATGGTGGCCGCAGCTTTTCTCATCGGTCTGGACGCGCCCCATGCGTTCCGGATCTGGAGGCGGGACCGCCGGAAACATCAGAGCCCCAACTCCGCGCAGACCGAGTCTGTCTGCGCCGGCGCCCTGGGTGTGGAACTGGCCGGAGACGCCAGTTATTTCGGCCGGCTGCATCACAAGCCGGTAATCGGCGACGCGCTGCGCCCCATCACGGCGCAGGATATCGACCGTGCCTGCCGGCTGATGCTGGCGACCGGGATTCTGTCCCTGCTCCTGCTGGGCGCGGTACGCGCGCTGTTTTCCGTCTGATTGCCGGACGGCTCTGCCGGCCCCGGCCTGCAATTCGATCCTGTTCCCGAAAGGAGGCGGCGTCATGCTGACCCACGGCGGCGATCTCGCCGGATACTTGGAAGAATACGGACGCATGCCGCTGGACTTTTCCGCCAATGTCAGCCCGCTGGGGCTTCCCGAACGCGTCCGGCAGGCGGCCGTCGCCAGCCTTTCCCATGCCGGCGAATATCCGGACCCGCTCTGCCGCGCCCTGCGGCGCGCCATTGCGGCGCAGGAGGGCTGCAGCCCTGAGCAGGTGCTCTGCGGCGCGGGCGCGGCGGAGCTGATCTTCCGCCTGGCATTCGCCGTGCAGCCCCGCACCGCCCTGGTGCCGGCTCCCACCTTTGCAGAATACGAATCCGCACTCCGGCAGACCGGCTGCCGCGTCCTGCGCCACACGCTGCGCGCGGCGGAGGAATTCCGGCTCACCGGCCGCATCCTCGGCGACCTGGACGCCGGGCCGGAACTGGTGTTCCTGTGCCAGCCCAACAACCCCACCGGCCAGCCGGCAGACCGCTCCCTGGCACTGGAAATCCTGCGGCGCTGCGAGCAGGCCGGCGCGCTCCTGGTAATGGACGAGTGTTTTGCCGATCTGCTGGACGAACCCGGCGCATTTACGCTGAAGCCCTGGCTGGACAGCCCGAACCTTCTGATTCTCAAGGCATTTACCAAAACCTATGCCATGGCCGGCCTGCGACTGGGTTACTGCCTCTGTTCCAACCGGGCCCTGCTGGACCGGATGGCCGCCTGCGGCCAGCCCTGGAGCGTTTCCGGCCCCGCCCAGGCAGCCGGGATTGCCGCGCTGGGGGAAACCGCCTATCTCGACACGCTGCGGCAGCTGATCCGGACGGAACGCCCCCGTCTGATTGCCGGCCTGGAGCGGCTTGGCTGCACCGTGACCGGCAGCCGGGCCAATTATGTTTTTTTTGCGGCCCGGCCCGGACTGGACGGCGCGCTGCGGCGGCGCGGCATTCTGATCCGCTCCTGCAGCAACTATCCCGGCCTGGACAGCCGCTATTACCGTGCGGCCGTCCGCACGGCCGCAGACAACAACACGCTGCTGGCCGCCGTCGGCCAGTGTCTGGAGGAGTTATCATGGCAAAATCCATCATGATCCAGGGAACCATGTCCAATGCGGGCAAAAGCGTCCTGACCGGCGGCCTGTGCCGGATCTTCCGCCAGGACGGCTACCGGGTCGCCCCATTCAAGAGCCAGAACATGGCGCTCAACAGCTTTATCACCGCCGACGGCCTGGAGATGGGCCGCGCCCAGGTCATGCAGGCCGAAGCCGCCGGCATCGCCCCGGACGTACGGATGAACCCGATTCTCCTGAAGCCCACCAACGACGCCGGAAGCCAGGTCATTGTAAACGGCGAAGTTCTGGGCAGCATGGCCGCTGCAGACTATTACGCATACAAGAAGCAGCTGCGGCCGACGGTGATCGCCGCCTACGAAAGCCTGGCGGCGGAAAATGACATCATTGTAATCGAAGGCGCCGGCAGCCCGGCGGAGATCAACCTCCGAGCGGAAGATTTTGTCAACATGGGCATGGCGCAGATTGCAGGCGCGCCGGTATTGCTGGCCGGCGACATTGACCGCGGCGGCGTATTCGCCAGCCTGTACGGCACAGTGGCCCTGCTGGAGCCTGCCGAGCAGGCATACGTCAAGGGTCTGATCATCAACAAATTCCGCGGCGACGCGGACATTCTCCGGCCCGGGCTCAAAATGCTGGAGGAGCTGATGCAGAAGCCGGTATTGGGCGTGGTCCCTATGCTGAACATCGACATTGACGAAGAGGATTCCCTTGCCTCCAAGCTGGAACGTCCCCGGACTGCAAAGGCCCTGGATCTGGCGGTGATCCGCCTGCCGCGCATCTCCAACTTCACCGATTTCGACGCATTGGAACGGTTCGGCTGCGCCGGCGTGCGGTATGTCCGTTCCCCGGCGGAGCTGGGAACGCCGGATCTGATCCTGCTGCCGGGAACCAAGAACACCATGGCAGACCTTCTGTGGATGCGTCAAAACGGGCTGGAGGCCGCCGTGTTAAAGCAGTCCGCCGGCGGGACGCCCATTCTCGGAATCTGCGGCGGCTATCAGATGCTGGGCGCAGAGCTCCGGGATCCCCACGGCGTGGAACACGGCGGCGTTCTGCGGGGCATGGGGCTGCTGGACGGCGTCACCGTCTTCTCCCGGGAAAAAACCAGGACCCGGGTCACCGGCACGGCAGAACGCCTGCCCGGCTTCTGGTCGCCGCTCTCCGGCTGTACCTTTGCCGGCTATGAGATTCATATGGGCAGCACCGGGGGGCAGCGCACCGGATTCTCCGTCCTGAGCAGCGGAAACCCGGACGGCGCTGTCCGGGGCGCCGTGCTGGGCAGCTATGTCCACGGCCTGTTCGACGAGGGGGATCTGGCCGAAAAACTCATCGCCCTGCTGCTGTCACGGAAGGGGCTGACCGCTGAAACGGCCCGGAGTATTTCCATGGAGGAATACAAAAACCGCCAGTACGATCTCCTGGCGGACGCGCTGCGCCGGAGCCTGGATCTGCAGCGGATTTATCAAATTCTTGAGGAAGGAATGGAGGGCTGACCATGCACACAGAACTCGAACGGGTGCTGCCCAACGAAATTGAGGCCCGCAGCATGGAACTGCTGACCGCCGAACTGCCCCACCCTGTCCCACCGGAACACGCGGATGTGATCAAGCGGGTCATCCATACCACCGCCGACTTTGACTATGCAGACACGCTTTGCTTTTCACCGGAGGTATGCGCCCAAACTGTGGCGCTGCTGCAGGGCGGCGGCGTCACCATCGTCACCGACACCATGATGGCGTTTTCCGGCGTCAACAAGGCGGCCTGCCGTCAGCTCGGGGTGGAAGTGCGCTGCCTGATCGCCGAGGAAGCGGTTGCCGCCGCGGCCCGGGACAACGGCACCACCCGCGCCGCCGCCGCTGTCGACATGGCCTCCGCCATCCCGGGGCCTGTGATCTTCGCCGTGGGCAACGCGCCCACCGCTCTGGTCCGTATCTATGAGCGGATGCAGGAAGGCACGCTCTCCCCCGCGCTGATCATCGGCGTGCCGGTGGGGTTTGTAAACGTTGTCCAGAGCAAGGAGCTGATCCTGCAGTCCGGCGCGCCCTATATCGTGGCCCGGGGCCGGAAGGGCGGCAGCAATGTGGCTGCAGCCATCTGCAATGCGCTCCTCTACCGTGCCTCCGGGCGAACGCTGGAATAGGGAGGCCGGCCCGGATCCGGCAAACGGCCCGGCTGTTTGTCAAAACCGTGTTCCGGCAGGCTGTGCGGCCGGTTTCCAGGCCCTTCTGCAAGCGGTTTGCACACCCGGCCGGCGGAAATGCGCGCAGGGGATTTCCCATCCCCTGCGCGCATTTCCGCCGCAAGCGCCGTCTTTTCGCTCTTCGGCAGGGTTCCGGCGGAGGGGGCAGCCGGCATGCTCCGCCCTCCCTTTTGCCCCCTGGCTGATCCGGAGCAGGAAGAGCCTCCCTTCGCGAAAGCAGCGGAGGGAGGCATTCCCGGGAGGGGAGAACGAGGCAAATCGGAATTCCTCTCCTACCGCTTATCCGGTCCGGCGCATTTCATTTCGGTAGAAGTTTCCCGTCTCAATCACTGTCACCAGTTCCCCGCGGTTTTCCATGGCCTGGATGCGCCTGGCAATCCACCAGTCACCGATGCCCAGCTGGTACCGCCCAATCACATCGCCGATCAGCCGGGCGGCCCGGAACGTCCCGTCAGGGATACAGGCGCGGATAAACGGATCGTAAAAGTCCTCCCCCACGCTGTGCAAACGCCCGTTAATGACGGCGCGCAGGGGCGCGTTTTCCTTCCGAAGCCGGGACCATTCCATGGCGGCGGCCCTGCGGATATTTTTAGGAATTTCCCGTTCAAAAGGCAGATACGCCGCCCAGTCTCCCGGAGGCAGTTCCCCCCATCCTAAGCAGGACTGCACCGTGTCATCTCCCAATGGCATCCACCTGGGCAGCTTCACAGCAGTCACGGGGCAGCCGCAGTCGCGCAGCCGCCAGAGCACATCGTGAAACCCGCACAGGGAATGGGGTGCGTTGCTGTACCAGATACGCACCGCCTCGCCGTGTTTTCCGCCTTCCAAAAGCCTTTCGCCATCCCGCTGGTATTTCTCCCAAAGCATATCCCGCTGGGTATGATCGTTCTGGTCACAGCCGGGGAGGGGGAAGTCGCCCCCCAGCCATGCGGTGAGCAGCTTGAATCGGGCCGTTTCCGCATCCGGGCCGGCGAGGGGGCCGATATCCAATCCGGCACACGGACACAACACATCCCCCGGATCGCCGCCCACGGGCCGCGCCCGGCGCTCCTCCTTCTCCCGCTGCGCCTTAAACCGGGCCATAGCCCGGTCTTTTTCCTCCTGGGAGGGTTCTTGTCCTCCGTCGCCGAACAGAAATCCAATCGCCCCGTTGCCCCGGCCGGACGGCCTGCATCGCGTGGCCTGCTTCAGCGCTCCGCGTTCACTTTCGGAAAAAACAATCTGTAATATGGCAAACACTCCGTTTCAAAATCCTATGCAGCCTTTTTGTTTATCTTATCATACTTTCCATCTTCCCTCAATGCCCGGTAAAATTGACGGAGATCAAACCCATCCGCCTGAACGCAAAAAGGGGCCCCGCCTCCGGCTCCTTTCAGATCCCTCACAGGGCAAAACCGCCGGGATTTTCATACTCTGATCCGATCTCTTAAAAAAAGGAACAAAAATTATAAAATCAGATCATTGGCATAGAGAAAAACTGTGCTACAATAGCAATAGGAAGATCAGAGCATGGAAGGAGCATCCACCATGAAACTCAGTGCTTTTTTATGCAGTTACGGCCCGATGTACGATCAGGGCGCAACCACATTTGAAGTCATCGATCAGGCGGCCTCCCAGGGATTCGGCGCAGTCGAGCCGTTCCCCTGCGCCGATCTGGACACTGTGGACGACGCCCGCCGCGTCGGCGGCTACGCCCGGGAAAAGGGCCTGGAAGTCAGTTGTTTTTCCACCTGCTGCGAACTTCTGGGGCCGGACAGCCATGAGACCGCAGAGCTGATGCGCCGTCGGATCGATATGGCCGCCGCGATGGGCAGCCCGCTGTTTCATCATACCATCCATCCGCCCCTGACGCTGCCGCGCCGCGGCGGTCTCCGCTTTGCCGAGGCGTTGGAGGCGGCGCTTCCCCTGGTCCGCGGGCTGTGTGAATATGCAGCTGAGCGGAACGTCCTCTGCGTGTACGAGGATCAGGGCATGTATTTCAACGGCTGCGACCACTTCGGCCGCTTTACCGAGGCCCTGGACGGCACGCCCTTCGGCGTGGTGGCCGACCTGGGCAACATCCTCTTTGTGGACGAACTGCCGGAGGAATTTGTGGGCCGGTTCTCCGACAAAATTGTCCATGTCCACATGAAGGACTACCTGCGCAAACCCGGCGGCGGCCCCTGCCCCGGCGCAGGATGGTACGTCACCCGCAGGGGCGACTATCTGCGCGACACCGTCACTGGCCACGGCGTGGTCAATTTCCCCGCCGTCTTCCGGCTGCTGGATCAGATCGGCTACAGCGGATGGTTCTCTCTGGAATACGCCGCCATGGAGCCCATCTCCTTCGGCATCGGCATGGCGGTGGACAACATGCGCCGTTATCAGGCAGACATTCAGCGCAATCCGGTACAGCT
>JAHZEF010000079.1:8951-10541 GCA_019422005.1 Clostridiales bacterium | reverse complement strand
CACAGCGGGACAAACACCTTGAACATGGATTTCAAATCATACTTCATCAATTTACCGAGCATCGTACTCACCTCCATAGGGAATGGCGCGGAAGATTTCACGGAACAGGGTATCCACGCTTTTGCCCTCGTTCTCCCGGATATTGTCCACCGTATCGTGGCGCACCACGCGGCCGGCCTGCAGAAACACAACCTCGTCCAGCACCCGTTCAATATCGCCGATCAGGTGCGTGGAAATGAGGACCGTGCCGTTTTCATTGTAGTTGGTCAGAATGGTGTTCATGATAAAATCCCGGGCCGCCGGATCCACGCCGGCAATCGGCTCATCCAGCAGATACAGCTGGGCCGCGCGGCTCATGACCAGCGCCAGCTGCAGCTTTTCCTTGGTGCCCTTGGACATGGTCTTAATCCGCATGCCGGGATGAATTCCCAGGCTCCGGCACATGTCATCCGCCTTCTGCCGGTTAAAATCCTGATAGAAGTCCTGAAACAGCCCCAGAAGATCCGAAGCCTTCATCCAGTCCGCAAAGTACATGCGGTCCGGCAGGTAGCTGATCACGGACTTTGTGTAGGGGCCGGGCGCCTGGCCGTCGATCAGCAAGGTTCCCTCCGAGGGCCGCAGCAGGCCGCAGAGCAGCTTGATCAGCGTTGTTTTTCCGGAACCGTTAGGCCCCAGCAGGCCGACGATCTTCCCCCTGCCAATGGACAGGTCCACGTGATCCAGGGCGCAGGCGCCGCCGTAAAACTTGGTCGCGCTCTGACAGGTGATCAATTCTTTCGTCATTCTGATTTCTCCTCCCACTTCTTCAGGAGCTCCACAGCCTCATTCTTTGTAAAGCCCAGGAGCGCCATGCTTTCCAGATATTGCTGAATCTTCTCATTGGCCAGACGCATGCAGATTTCGCTGAGCGTCACGCCGTCTTCCGTGACGGTTCTGCCGGCGGTTCGGTTGGTAACAACCAATCCGTCCGCTTCCAGCTGTGCCAGGGCCCGCTGCATGGTGTTGGGATTTACGCCGGCCTCCGCCGCCAGTTCCCGAACCGCCGGCATCCGGCTCCCCTTCGGATAAACGCCGGTGGCAATGCGCTGCGTCAATTGTTCATGCAGCTGGATCCAGATGGGCTTTCCGTCGGACAGGTTCCAGTTCATTGCGGTCATCCTTTCTGGTTATGTGTTATTGTATTAATTAACTAATACAAGTATACATCAAATTTCCCAATTGTCAAGCCCGGATGCAAAATTTTTTGCCGGCCGCCCCGGAACCGCCGGCCACCCTCCGGCATAGAATGAACCAAAACAGAAAGGCGGCGAATCTATGCCATTTTTATTTTTGAGTCCTTCCACGCAGGATTTCAATCAGTATGTCACCACCGGCAACGAGCAGTACTGGATGAACCAGCTGGCCGACCGGATGGAACCCTACTTAACAGCATCCGGCATTAATTTCTCCCGCAACAATCCCGCCGGCAGTGCGGCCACCTCCATCCGGCAGTCCAACATGGGTAACTACGACTTCCATCTGGCCCTGCACTCCAATGCCGCGCCGGAGCATCTGGCCGGCAAGCTCCGCGGCATTGACGCCTATTATTAT
>JAHZEF010000079.1:0-8941 GCA_019422005.1 Clostridiales bacterium | reverse complement strand
ACGCAAAATACGGTCAGGCGATGGCGCAGCTGGTCGCGGATAATCTCAAGCCCATTTATCCGCTGCCCGACAAAGTCCAGCCCCGTACTTCCACCACCATCGGCGAGCTGCGCCAGACCCGCGCCCCCTCCGCGCTGATCGAAATCGGCTATCACGACAACGTGGAGGACGCCAATTGGCTGACAGAAAATCTGGGGGAAATCGCCCCGGCCCTTGCACGCGCCGTGGCGCAGTATTTCGGCCTCCCCTTCCTGCAGCCCCAGGGCGTTCAGGACGGCGTCGTCGTCACGGAGCGGACGCCCCTGAACCTGCGCGGCGGCCCCAGCACCAATTTCCCTGTCATCGTCCGGATTCCCAACGGCACGCCGGTGGAAGTGCTCAACTCTTACAACGGGTGGTACGTAATCCGCCACGGCGACCTGGTCGGCTACGCCGACAGCCGTTATATTCAAGTATAACCCTCTGCCCGGTAAAAAAACGCCGCAATGGCTGAACGGCAGAGGACGGCGGCAGCATGCCCGCCGGCGCTGACAGCCGTTTGGCGCGGCGCGCTGAGCGGCTCCGGAGGATTCCAGGCCTCATGCAGGCTTTTCCGGCCTTCCGCCGCCCCTTCCGGGCCGGCCCGGAACAGCAAAACAGCGGAACGGCATACCGCCGTTCCGCTTGTTCTTTTTCAGTCAGATGGAAAACCGGAGCGCCGCCTTACAGCACCCGCTCATATTCATTGCAGAGCGGATGGAGGATCGGCTCGTCCTCTTCAATTTCAGCAAACCGGGCTGTCTGCTCCAGAAAGAAGTTATCCGTATGATCGTCGTTGACACGGGACACTTCACCGCAGATCAAATCGCCGGTTCCCTCCCGGGTGCCGAAGATATGGGCCATATACGGTGTCAGCGTAACGCTGTTGCCTGCTGATACGTAAAACGTTTCCCCGGATGCATAGGTGTGCGGGATCCCGTCGCGGAAGATACGGACCGGTTCGCCCGTCTCCCTGCCGGACGCATCACAGGCAAACAGCCGGATCGCCATCTCCCCTCCTGCGCGGACGATGATATCCTCTGTTTTAAAAACGTGATAATGCTTCGGAAGCCTCTGCCCTTCCCGGAAAAGCAGGTATTTCTCACAATAGGGGACCCCCACGGACGGATCGTCCTGAATCCCATTGCGCACTGTGAACAGCACGCAGCCGATCTCATCATATTTTCCTGTTCCATAATCGGTAATGTCCCAGCCCTGCATGGTCCGCTGAATCGCGCCGATTTCAGTTTTGTGGGCCCGCCACTCATCCATGGTCCAATAGGCGAAATCCGGCAGGCGGATATCGTACCTGGCCAGCAGCTCCTTGGCCCAGGTCAGGGCGGCGTTGATTTCAGATCGTTTCATTGAACTCCCTCTTTTCCTGGATTTCAGTCCGGCAGCGTGTATGCCATCTCCATATTTTTCCAAAACGTTTCACCGGGCAGCGGGCGCTGGCATTCTCCGGTGATCCGCAGCCATTCCCGATAACGGTCGTTGTACAGAGCGCTCTCGTTCCCGGGAACCTGCTCATTGTACTGGAACAGATAACAGTCGCCATTGGGCAGCCGCTCCACAAAGATCTCCAGCTTCTGGTAGCCGGCCTCCAGCAGCATCGCCTGGATGTCGTCCGGAATATTCCGGTGCAGCTGCAGGTATTCTTCCAGCTTTTCCTTTTTTACGCCGATGATCTGCCCGCGTCTGCAAATTTTCGCTTCCATGTTTCCCATGTCTCCTCTCGCAGCCTCCCGGACTCAGATAAAGGACTTACCGATTTCCAGGCTGATCGCCTCTCCGGGCTGCGCAAAAAATTCTTCGCCCTTCAATTCATTTACAATTTTTTTATCCTTGAAAATCAGGATGCGGCGCGCCAGAGAAATGATCTCATTCATGTCGGAAGAAATCAGAATGACCGCCTTATGTTCCTTTTCTGCCAGATCCCAGATCAGCCTGTGAATATATTCCTTGGCGCCGATATCAACGCCTACGGTCGGCTCGTCGATGATAATAATATCACAGTCCGAGGAAAGCCATTTTGCGATACTTACCTTCTGCTGATTGCCGCCGGACAGGCTGCCCACTTTGGTGCGCAGGGACGGCGTCCGGATTTCCAGCTTATCCCGGTAATACTGCGCGTTGGCCATCTCCTTTTTCCCGCTGATGAACGGGAAGCGCCTGCTGACATAGTCCTTCTGCAGGGAATTCATGCAGATGTTCATGCAGATGGAATTGTCCAGAAACAGCCCCTCTTCCTTGCGGTTTTCCGAGACGTAGCCAATCCGGTATTTCCGCAGGCTGGTGGCCAGGGAATCGGTTTTCGCGCGCTGGCCGTTGACAATCACCTCGCCGCCGGACATCTTATCCACACCCAGAATGGTGCGCACCAGTTCCGTCCGGCCGGACCCCACCAGGCCGTAGAAGCCCAGCAGCTCTCCGCGGCGGACCTGAAAGCTCAAATTCTCAAAGCCGTATTTCCTGGAGCAGATATTCCTGGCTTCCAGGGCAATCTCATGGCCCTCCGCATCCAGGCGGCCCCGGTAGACATAACTGGAGCTGCGCCCGATCATCATCTGCACAATCCGGTCGCGGGGCATATTTTCGATCACGTCTGTTCCCACCAGGCAGCCGTCCCGGAACACCGTTACCCGGTCCGAGATCATCTGAACCTCCTCCAGCTTATGGGAGACAAAAATCATAATGACGCCCTGCCGCTTCAGATCCGCAATCAGATCAAATAAGATCTGCGCCTCATACTGGGTCAGGCTGGAGGTCGGTTCATCCAGCAGCAGGACCTTCGCCTCCGAGCTGAGCGCCTTGGCGATCTGAATCAGCTGTTTGTTGGCGGCGCTCAGATGGCGGACCGGCATCCGCGGATCCAGATCCAGCTTAACCTGCCTGAGATACCTGGAGGCCGTCTCATACACTTCTTTCCAGTTTACAAATCCGCCCTTTGCAAAGCGGTGCATTTTATCGAGGACAACGTTCTCAGCGATACTGCTGTCGGGAATCAGGTTGATCTCCTGATTGACAATACTGATATGCTGGTTTACGGCGTCCTTGTAGCCTTTCAGATGCAGCTTCCTGCCGTCCAGCAGGACTTCGCCCTCATCCGCCCGGTAGATGCCGCAGATGATCTTCATCAGCGTGCTCTTCCCCGCTCCGTTCTCGCCCAGAATGGCATGAATTTCCCCCTCCCGGAAGTCGACGGAGATGTCCTGCAGCGCTTTGACGCCCGGGAAGTACTTTGAGATATGTTTTAATTCCAGCATAGCCGTGCCTCCGTAAAAACGCGGGCAGGTACCGCGTATCAGTTTCAAATTTAGATAGGAATCTGCCGAAGCGCCCATTTCAAAGCGTGCGGCGCCGCACGCGCCGTCCGCCGCCGCCCGGGGCGCCGGAGCGCCCCGGGCAATGCGGTGAAATCCGGACGGGATTATCCCTGTTTCAGAATCTCGGTTTCGATGGTGGCAACCAGATCGTTGGTCACTTTCTCAATGTCTTCCTGATAGGTATCCATATTGTCCCTGGTGATCAGCACCATGCCGGTATCGATATGCTCGCCCCAGTTCTGAGGGACCCAGCCGTCCTTCAGATACATCAGCAGCACGTTGGAAACGTATCCCATGCCGTAGCCGTTCTGGCCGACTGTGTGGTCGATGTAGCCGTCGGCGATGGCGTTCATCACCTCAGTGCTCTGATCCTGAGTCGCTGCAAAAATATGCTCCGCATCCGCATTGGTGCCGTAGTAGTCGGAGAGCGCATTGGCCACGCCCTTGGAGGCGGTGCCGCCGGTGGCAATGATGCCCTTCACGTCCGGGTTGGCGGTGATGGCGTCGGAAACCTTGGTATAGCCCTCGTCAACCGTCTTGATGTCGGCCACAGTCTGGCAAATGGATACGTTGGGGTACTCGGCGACTGCGTCCTCCACACCCTGCTGGCGCTTGACCGTGTTCACATCGCCCAGGTTTTCCAGCACGTTGATGATGGTGCCTTCTTCTCCCATGTACTCAATGAGCTTTTTGCAGCTTTCATAAGCCTGCGTATAAACGTCGCTGGCCAGGGTCAGCGCAGACTCCTGCGGGTCGTCCACCAGGCCGGCATAGTTGATCACCTGGCAGCCGTTGTTGTACAGCTCCTCATACAGCCCGTTGGCGCCGGCCGTATCCGCGCCGAAAATCATGAAGCAGTCATAGCCCTGGGCCGCCAGCGCTTCCACTGTCTGATTCTCCACATTCTGCGTCCATTCCGTACCCACGGCATATTCGACGCTCTGGCCGAAGTCCGCTTCAAACCCCTTGATGCCCTCCAGAACATAATTGTCAAAGAACTCGTCCGGGCCGGGCCAGTAGCAGCAAAGCTTGTACGTATCCTGCTGGAAATCCCAGGTCACGCCGTCCAGCGTGACCACGCTGCCGCCGGCCTGCGCGTCGTCCGCCGAACCGTCCTCAGCGGGCTTGTTCCCATCGGCAGGTTCGCCGGCTGCGCCGGGGTCGGCTTCCGGCGCCGGTTCATCCGTCTTTGCGCAGCCGAACAGCCCGAAGGCCATCACTACGGCGCACAGCAATGCCAAAAGCCGAAGATTCATTTTCCTCATTTTAAGATACCTCCATCATATTTTTTAGGCCGGGCCTCCCGGCCGGATTCACTCTATTTCATCTGTTCGGCCATTTTCCGCCGCAGGCTCTCCAGAGAAACTGCCAGCAGAATGATAATCCCCAGGAACGCCTGTTCATAGTAGATATCCACGTTCATCATGGTCAGGCCATTGCGGATCATCGTCAGAATCCACGCGCCGCAGAAGAAGCCGACTGCAGTGAAGTTGCCGCCGTTGAGGCGGATTCCGCCGATGGCGCAGATTGCAAAGGAGTAAAGCATCCAGTCGGAACCGGTGGTGGAGGTTGCAGAGCCGGAGCGGGAAGCCCACAGCAGCGCTGCAATCGCGGCAAACATGCAGGACGCCGTGTTGCACAGGATATTCACACGTTCCACTCGGATGCCGGACAGCTCCGCCGCCGTGGCGTTGCCGCCCACCGCCAGCACATCGCGCCCAATCCGCATATAGCGGAAAAACACCAGAAGGATCAAAACCAGAATCACCATCAGAATAAACAGCATGGAGGTGGGGCCTACCTGCATCCGGCCCAGGTCGGAAAAGCCCTCGTTCAGTTCGTAGGGCATACCGTGGGAAATACCGATGGCCACGCCGTTGTATACAAAAGACATCGCCAGCGTAATGACAAACGGCTGCAGACGCAGCTTGTTGATCAGGAAGCCGTTGATGGCGCCGCACAGCCCGCCGACCAGAATGGTGGCGGCGACCGTGGGGAGCGTGGCCCATCCCTGATTCTGCATCAACTCGCCCATCACCACTGTGCACAGGGAGCCTGCCGCACCCACCGCCAGGTTCATGCCGCCGATGACCGCCACCATCAGCTGGGCCGCGGCGATAAAGGCGTAGATCGCCGCCGTGCGCGACAGGTTAAACAGATTGTACCGGCTCAGGAAGGAGTCGGTGAAGACCGAAAAGACCAAAAACAGCAGGGCAATGGCGACCACTGCGCTGGAATACGGCTCCAGAAAGAAGCGTTTCGCCGGCGAAAGCCTCTGCGTCTCGCGCAGCTTGGTATTGTTTGATTCTCTCGATTCGTTACTCATGGCGCACCTCACTGTTGATTTTTGCCTGACCCGGTTTCAAAATCCGCGGTCGCAAATTTTTAAGTAAACTAACTTAAGAAATATGCGATAAAAAATGATCGATCGGCCGCATGCAAAATACACAACGCAAAGACAATCAATCATCTTCTATTTGGTAAACTAGCATATTTCCCAGCAGATGTCAATTCGCATTTGGAAATTCAGCATTTCATACGAATTCCAATAAAATAATTTGTAGAAAACTGCAAGCGCACGTTCCCTCAGTATAGGAAAGACAGCGCGTCAAATTTATCGCCGTTGTCCAGCAGCATCAGCGTCGCCCCCCGGGCCACATGCCAGTCGTCCATACTGCCCGCCTGAATGACCACATGCCGGCCGGCAAACTGCATTTGGCGCTGCCGGGTATAAAATTTGATCCGCTCCAGAAATTCGCCGCCGTTTTTCATCAGGCCGCCGCAGAGATAGATTTCGTCCGGATCCAGCATGTTAATGGAGATCGCCAAGGCAACCCCGATATATTCCGCCGCCGCCTCCAGGAGCTCCGCCGCATCCTCGTCCCCGCTTTTGGCCGCCTCGAATACCAGCTTGGCCTCAATCTCCTCCGGATGGTTCCGGCATAAGGCGCGCAGGACAGGCGCCCTCCCCATCCGGATCAGCTCCCTGCCCTGCTCGGCAATCGCAGCGCCGGAAGCCATGGATTCCAGGCAGCCGGTATTCCCGCATGAGCAGCGCCGCCCGTCCCTGCTGCAGACTGTAATATGCCCAAACTCGCCGCTGGTGCCGCTGGAGCCATAGTAAACCTGCCCGTCCTGGATCAGCGCCGCGCCGATCCCATAGCCCAGGCCCGCGCAGAAAACCGTCATCCGCTGATTGCCGCGGCCGGGCCGCACCTCCCAGCGCGCCTGCGCACGGTTGGCATTTTCCACAATGACCTGATAGGGCAGGCGCTGATTCATCCATTCCTGCATGGGAACATCCTGCCAGCCGAAATTCGGGGAAAACACCACGCGGCCCGTCCCCTGCTCAATCAGGCCGGGCATCGCCGCGCAGACCCCGATCAGCGTGGACGTTTCAATCTCAGCCCGCCTGACCGTCTCCATAATCCGGTCGCAGAGGCGCTCTACAAACAGCCTGGGATTTTCCACCGTTTCGGTGGGAATGGCGTCGCTGGCCAGCAGGCTCCCGTCCAGCCCGGTGATAATCGTCCGCTCCATGGTCCGCCCGATATCCACGCCGATGCAGCGGAAATGATCCCCGCAGATATCATAGAGCTCCGGATGCTTTCCCACGCCGCAGCTGATTTTTCCAACGGTCTTCAGCACGCCCCGCCGCTGGAGTTCCTCCGTGATCGACATGACGGCTGGGATACTCAAATGGACCTTCTGCGCAATGGCGGACCGGTTAATCGGTCCGAATGCCTGCACACAGCGGATCACATTCATTTTGCTGGAGCCACCAGCGCAAAACTTACCGGCATTTCCCGAAACAAGCATCTCGTGTTATCCTTTTCACTCTCATTTTATCCGGTTGGGACTCTGGTTCGGAGATACAACCATTTTTTATATTATAAAAGTTACCGGCCCCAGAAGTCAAGTCATGCGCGGAACGGCCGTATCACACGGCTGTTCCGCGCATGCGCCGCCTGGTTCAGATGCAGGTATACGCGCCGTCCACCACCAGATCCTGCCCGGAGGTGTAACCGGCCTGGTCGGAGCACAAATACAGCACGGCCGGGATCAGCTCCTCCGGTTTTCCCATCCGGTGCATGGGGATCAGCGGCATCCAGGCGTCGATCAGCTCCTTCGGGACGTCCACCGACATGGGCGTCGAGATATATCCCGGACTCAGGCTGTTGACGCGGATCCCATAGGGTACCCATTCCGCCGCCAGGGACCGCGTCATGTGAATGACGCCCGCCTTTGACGCATTGTAGGATACCTGCCACTGGGGAATGTTGACAATCGACCCCGACATGGACGCCATATTGACAATGGAACCGCGGATTCCATTCTCAATCATCAGCCTTCCCACCGCGCGTGCCATGATGAATTCGCCGGTGAGATTGACGTCAATTACCTCCCGGAATTCCTCCACCGTAGCCTCCATTGTCGTCTGGTGCATGCAGATCCCCGCATTGTTAAACAGGATGTCCACCCGCCCGGACCGGCGCATCACCTCTGCCAGCGCCGCGTCCACCTGCTTTTCCTCCGTGACGTCGGCCTGAACATAATAAGCCCGGTTCCCGTCGCCCTCGATGAGCCGGATGGTCTCCTCCGCCCCATGGCGGCAGAGGATCACAATTTCCGCCCCGGCGTTTGCAAGCCCTCTGGCCACCACCTGGCCAATCCCGCGCCCTGCGCCGGTTACGATGGCCGTTTTCCCCTTCAGACTGAACAGTTCTTCCAAATAAGACATGGTGATTTCCTCCCTGAATTGGTATTATTTCTGCACGTCAATCAATACTTTCATGGTGGTCTCCCGGTTTTCATCGATATACCGGTATGCGGACAGATAGTCCTGAAACGCGAAGTGCCGGCTCATCAGGGGCTGCAGCCGGATTTTGCCGGCTTCCACCAGTTCAATGGCCTTTACATAGTCTTCGTTCCGATACATCATCGTCGTATTCAGGTCAAGCTCATGATCGTTGAGCACCGCCAGATCCACATGCGCCATGCCGGCGTAAACGGCCACCAGGATAATCACGCTGCCCTTGCGGGCATGGGCGATGGCCTGGCCCATGGTGACGTCGTTGCCGGCGCAGTCAAAGATCACGTCCGCCTTATCCGGGCCGAAGGCCGCCGTCAGCGCCTCGCCAAAGTCCCGCTCCCTGGTATTGCATACAAAGTCGGCGCCGCATGCCGCCGCCTTTTCCAGCCGATAGTCCGAGATGTCCGTCACCAGAACCGCTTCCGCTCCCAGCGCTTTTACCGCCTGTGCCACCAGAATGCCGATGGGGCCCGCGCCCAGTACGGCAATGCGCATGCCCGTCACATCCCCGGGGCGCCTGGCCGCATGCACCGCCACCGCCAGAGGCTCAATCATGGCCCCCTCGTCAAAGCTCATGGAGTCAGGCAGCGCCGTTACCTTGGAGGCGTCCACGGCAAAATACTCGGACGCCACGCCGGTCGTCTGAAAGCCCATCACCTTGAGGTGCTCGCAGAGGTTATACTTGCCGTGCGTACAGGGATAGCACGTACCGCAGTAAACCTGCGGCTGGATGGTGACCTTCTGCCCCTCCCGAAAGCCGCGGACCCGTCCGCCGACCCGGACA
>JAHZEF010000078.1:5735-10574 GCA_019422005.1 Clostridiales bacterium | reverse complement strand
ACTCTCGCGTCCGACCACCACGCCGCGCCGTCGCTCTCCACCTCCGGTGATCCCGCCAGACGGTAGAGAATCGTCACAACCATGCCTCTTGTGGTATCGCCATTGGGCGTAAAGGCCGTTTCAGAGGTGCCGTTCATCAGCCCCTTGTCCACCGCGTACTGCACGGCTTCCGCAAACCAGTCCCCGTCTCTCACGTTGGTAAAACCCGCCGCCGGCTGCACCGCCGCGCCGCTCCGTGTAAATTCAGCGGTGATGGTGTGCTTCGCAGACACGTTCTCAAAGGTGTAGGAACTCACTGCGCCCACGCTTCTGCCGTCCACCCGAACATCAGCAATGACATATCCCTCGTCCGGCGTGATGGTGAAGGACTTGCCGCTGCCCCTGGCGACGCTGGTGGTGGACGGGCTGATGGAGCCGCCCGCACTCTGGATCACTGAAATGGTATAGCGAACCACGGAGGATCCGCTGCCGGAACTGCCGCCCTTATCCGCAACTGTAACGGTGCAGGCCGCCGTCTTGCCGCCGTCGGCGGTCATGACTGTGATAACCGCCTCGCCTTCGCCGACAGCAGTAACCAGCCCGGTATCGCTGACCGTGGCGACCTCCTCCCTGCTGCTGCTCCAGCGAACGGCTTTGTTGGCGGCGTCCTCCGGTTTGACTGTAGCCGTCAGCTGCAGGGTCTCTCCGACCTCCAGAGCTGCAGCCTGCTGATCCAGTGTTACGCCCTCCACAGATTGCTCCGGCTTCACCGGTTCCTTTGAAAGGCCGGCAATGGCGGACTTCAGCGCGGCAAGCGCCCCGTTGATCTCTGCCTGATCAGCGTTTTCACTGCCCTCCGCAGCCTCGGCCCGGGCCAGCGCGTCCAGATAGACAGCCGCCGTCTCTGAATTGTACCCCTGCGCCGACAGATCCTCTCCCAGCCGGCCGTAGGCGGCAACCGCCTGCTGAATAGCCGCGGTCAGCGCGTCTTTATAGACCGGCATGTCTGCGTAGATTTCCACCTCATGAATGCTGGGCTGCTTTCCCTCGGTGGCATACTCCAGCAGCGTCACCCGCACCCGGCGGGCCTCGGCCGGTGCAAACGCAGCGACGCCCCTGGCGCCGATCTCATCGCCCTCATACACCACAGCCCAGTCGTCGCCCGTCTCCGAGGGGCTGCATTCAATCCGGTATTTCCCCGCGCGGTAGGCGCTGCCGTCCTTCCACTCGTAGAGAACTACCCGGTTCACCGTTTCCGTTTCACCCAGATCTACGATAAACCACGGCGCCGCGTCGTCGGCCAGGCTGGCCCAGCGGTCTGTCGTTGTATCAGTGATACCGTTGGTCATCTTGCTGCCGGCATAACTTTCAGAATACCGGGAGGAAACTGCAACCCCCTTGCCCAACGCCAAATTCTCCCACTGTCCGTATGTTATCTGCCGGTAATCCAGGCCGGCGGTCTCACCACCCTCGATCATCAATGCCAGAACAGTCAGATTTTCGACACACACAGGCCAGCGGTCAGTATCCACTTCCAGGTTCCATACACTGCCGGAGATCTCCGCCTCCAGCGTCGCAGCAGCAATCCCCTCACCGGACAGTTTTACCTGCACCGTTTCCGCCGTGGCCGGGCAGGTGCCGCTGATGGTGAAGCTGCCTGCCGGCACTTTCCCCGCCGGGGCCGTAATGGCGAACTGTTCGCCGCCCAGATTGGGATTGTTGTAAAGCTCAAACTCGCGGATGGAAGGCTTATCCGCCCCCGGAAGCCACAGACGGATCTTTTTGGTGGTTACCGTTTTCTCCAGGTTGATCTCCACCCGCTGCCGGTCCGGGCGCGGTTCGCCGCTCTCATCCAGGCCCACGGTCTCCCAATCCCCCTGCCCATCCTGCAGCGCCGGATTCCACCATTGGATTTCAACGTTGTAGATCTTCTGGTTTTTGTTGCTTGCCTGCCGGACATACAGAACCGCCTGATTGACAGTCACTTCATTGGTAAAAGTTAATTCGGCATACATGCCGTCATTCACCGAATCGGCAGCGCCGTAGTAATCGCCGACGCTGTTGTCCCCGGTCGTACCGGAGAAGATATTTTCAAGCCTGTAATCGCCGCCGCTGGAGCTGATGAATGCAGGAGATCCCTCCACAGTCATCCTGCCGGCGTCAAACTCTGCTTTGGCAAGATTCACCGGCTCCTCCTCCCCGCCTGTTTCGGCGGCCTCGGGGTACCCTTCCACATCGATTGCAATCACCGTATCGTACCGGTCGCGGACAACACCGCTCAGGTCGATGAACAGCCTGCCGCTGGCTTCCACCACATCGATGGCCTTGCCTGTATTCAGAATCTGCGCGCTTTTAATCGCATTGGCGGGCGCATCCACCAGCAGAGCAGTCTCACTGCAGTCCGCCATCACGTGGAAGAACAGCCTGCCGTCCTTGGCCGTGGCATAAACGCCCTCCGGCAAGTCGCTGACCTCATAGAAGGCCGAACGGGTACCGTAAATACTGTCTCCCACCGGCTTGAGCCATCGGCCTACCTCGCGGAGGATTTCCTGGCTCCTCTCCGGCACGTTGCCGTCGCCATCGGGCCCGATATTCAGCAGCAGATTGCCGCCCAGGCCTACGCACTGGAGCAGCAAATCAATCACCTGCTCCGGGGACTTCCAGTTGTTGTTGGTGTTGTGATAGCCCCATTTCTCGTTCAGCGTCATGCAGGATTCAAAATCCACGCCCGGCTTGTCTTTGAGCGTGCTCTGTTCCACAGTCTTGAAATCCAGATCCATAACGGCCGTAGTCTGGGAGGAACTGGAGCGGTACGTGAAGACCCGGTTGTTGACCAGCGCCTCCGGCTTCAGGGCACGGATATAGTTGTCAATACTGTAGCTCTGCTCGTGGGTCAGCTTGATCATATTGGCGTTGTCAAACCAGATCATGTCGGCATCGTAATCCACCAGCAGCTCCCGCAGCTGCCCCTTCAGGCGGGAGAGGTACTCGTCGCGGTTTGCATTTTTTTCTGCCTCATCCGCCCCCTGGAAAGTATTGACATGGCTGCCGTCGTGGCCGCCGCCAACCCCCTCTCCGTATGACGGGTACTGGGTACTGTCATACCAGTCGGGCAGGGTGATATAAGCGCAGAAGCGCACCCCCTGATCCGTTCCGTACGTAGCCTTGCAGGCATCTGCCAGTTCCCGGACCGGATCCCGGCCAAAGCTGCCGTGATTCGCCACGCCGGTAATCTTGTAGTCCCTGTGCTCCCGCACCTGGGTATCGTACATGCTGAAGCCATCGTGATGCCGGGTGGTGATCACCAGATACTTCTGGCCGGCCTCCTGCGCCAGCTTCACAATTTCATCCGCATCGAACTCAGACGGGTTGAACTCCGCAGCCGCGTACTCCCGGTATATTTCCTTGGGAATCTTGTTGGGCCGCTTCATGATCCATTCCGCTTCGCTGGTCTGGCGGTACTTTGGAGTATACGGAGCATCATAGGTAGGGTTGGGATCCAGCGTCCGGCCGCCCAGCTCAGAATAGGCGCCAAAGTGGATAAACATGCCATATCCCGCATCGCGGAACCACTCCATACGCGCATCACGGTCTTCCCCGGTTTCCCAGGTCTGTTCCAGCAGATAGTCGTACGCCTCTTTGTCGTTGGGATCGTCCCCCTGATAGACTTCAAAGTGATAGGCAGTAAGGATAAAAAAGTCCAGATCCACGGCGGTCTCTTCCGGGAACACCAGGTAAAGATCATGGACGCCGTCAGCTGCAGTGAGATCGGCATAGTGTTCTTTAAAAGTCTGGCTGCCGTTGGTATCGGTCAGGCTCAAACTGCCCAATTCCTGGCCGTCCGGAGCATCCAGGCGAATCTCGATCTCTTTGCCGGCGTTCGCCTGATCCGCAGACAGAACCAGCATCAGCTTCTCATAGGCGTCCGCACTGAAATCCAGATCCGGATAGCACAGGTAATCACCAGCCGCAAAGGTTCCGCCGTAGGAAGTGAAGTCCACGGCGTTTTCCGTTGTTCCAACCCCGCCCTCCGTCCGGCTCAATTCCGGCGCAAAACTGCGGGCCTCGATGGGGTCGCCGGGAACCACAGCCTGTGCGTCCGCCTTCACAGCCTCTGCCGTGGTAAGCGGGATACAGCCTGCCGCAATCACTCCTGCCAACAGCAGCGACAAAACCCGTCGCATTTTATGTTTCATTCTGCATTCTCTCCCTTTTCTGTCTTGACTGTCTGGAACCTTCCATGTTCCAGCGCCGCTGGAACTTCAGAATTTCCCCACCTCTCTTTCGCCCTCCGCGATTGCACTCTTACAAAGGCCTTTCATGCTGTATTTCATACAGCATGAAGCGGGATATCCCGCTTCACAGTTCAAAATGCAATTTCATTCACGAAACGTTTCGCGGACTTCTGAAATGTTGTTTGAGATCCGAGATTGCGCCAACATTTTTTTCTATTTTAAACTGAATATCCCACTGCGAGAAGTTAAAATTGTCCACACTATGTAAGGAATCGTCCACATTTTTTACAAGTTCTTGACTGCAGCCACACTATCGCCAAATTACTCACCAGGAATTTATGGATTATATCCAAAAAATCTCAAGCGTAACGATTTTAAACTTGTGCCATATCTTCCAACGGCAGCAAAAAAGCGTCCCCATACAGGGACGCTTTTTGCTGCCGCAGGCCGGCCGGGGCCGGGAAGCGGGCAGCATGCAGCCGTTCAGAACAGCGTAACCATGAACTTTGCGGCCAGGACAACAATCACCAGCGCGATGGGATACGTCGCCGCATAGGCAGAGGCCACATCGTCTGTCCCGGCGACGCTGATCAGGGTTCCCAGGGCGGGCGTACTGGTCATGCCG
>JAHZEF010000078.1:1444-5725 GCA_019422005.1 Clostridiales bacterium | reverse complement strand
GGTCAGGGATCCCAGATTGTTGAAGATGCTGAGCCGGAAGACATACTTCCCCAGGATAAACCCCACAACCATGGGAACCAGCGTCATCAGCGCCCCATAGATGAAATAGGACACTTTCACATACTTGATAAAGTTGACGCCGCCCGGAACGCCGGCGCCGATCAGGAACAGCATCAGGCCCAATTCCCGGAAGAAATTCAGCGTATTCTTTCCGACCGACAGATCAATCCGGCCCATATGCCCGAAATGGCCGACAATCAGGCCCATTACCAGCGTGCCGCCGGAGGAACCCAGGGAGAAATTCAGCCCGGGGATCTCAAAGCTGCCCAGGATCAGGCCCAGAAACACGGTCATCATGAAGGGGAAAAAATCCAGCGCATCAATTTTTTTCAGGATCCGGTTCCGGTCTCCCAGCCGGACCGCGCTGGCAGCCACAAAGCTCCGGCGCTCCTCTTCCACGTTGACATGGAGAAATTTCGGAACCAGCTGCACAAAGAATACCACGCCCAATACGCCGAACAGGTAGGCAATGCCATACCCCGCCGTCACCGCATCGGGATCCATGGCTGCATCCTTGGCGGCGGAAAGGCCGGGCGTGCTGGTCAGCGCGCCGGTCATCAGGCCCACTGCCATGGAGGACGACATGCCGGACAGCAGCTTGAGCACAACCGTGGTCACAACGCCGACGGCGATGATAATCACGCCCATCAGGATATAGGACAGGGAGCTCCTGTTGAAATTGCGAAAGAATTTCGGCCCTGCAATCAACCCCACTGCCGTAACAAACATGGCCGTCCCCAGATTGGAAATCAGGGAATACATGGGCTTGACCGTGTCGGTATCAAACAGCACAATGGTGTTGCCGCCGACTGTAAACGATCCAATCTGATTGGCAATGATGCCATAAATCAAAGCCATCAGTAGCACCCCGGCGGTGCCCAGGGAAATTCCCTTGATTTCAATGCCGCCTATCAGATATCCCACTGCGGCAATCAGGAATACAAAAAACAATGTGGTCAAAAGCGAAGACAGAACGCCGCTGAAATATGCAACCATAGTCCCCCTCCACACTCCTTATGCCCTGCGGGCGTAATTCGGCAGGAGCTTGGGAGATACCGCATCCGTCTGAATGCCGGCCTCGGCCAATTCCTTCTCAAATGCTTCCACATGGGACAGCGTCAGGCTTCCGACCGTTACACTTTTCGCCTTGGCCGAGGCGTTCCGGCCGGCGTTGCGGCCGAACACAATGATATCCAGCAGGCTGTTGCCCATCAGGCGATTCCGTCCGTGAATCCCGCCGACGGCCTCGCCGGCCACAAACAGGTTTTCAAGGTCGGTCATGCCGTTGTCGGATATTTTCAGGCCGCCGTTCTGATAATGCAGCGTCGGATAAACCAGGATCGGCTCCTTGCGGATATCGATGCCGTACTTGCCGAACATGCGCATCATGGCGGGAATCCTCTTTTCGATGGTACCCGCGCCGTTTTTCATTTCGATCATGGGCGTATCCAGCCACACGGCAGAGCCTTCGGGCGTCCTGACGCCGTTGCCCCGGTCAGAACACTCCCGGATGATGGAAGCCGCCGACACATCCCGCGTCTCCAGCGGATTCATGAACGCCTCCCCATGCACATTGATCAGCATGGCGCCCAGAGAACGCACTTTTTCCGTCACCAGCGCGCCGAAAATCTGCGCCGGGAACGCCGCGCCGGTGGGGTGGTACTGCAGTGTATCGGGGTAAAGCAGCTTTGCGCCGGCACGATAGCCCAAAACCAGCCCGTCGGCCGTGGCGCCGTAGTGGTTGGAGGTGGGGAATCCCTGATAATGCAGCCGTCCCGCGCCGCCGGTGGCAATAATCACGGTCTTCGCCCGCGCCACCAGGATCTCGCCGGTTTCCATATTCATCAGAACTGCGCCGGCGCATTTGCCCCCGTCGTCCTTGATCAGTTCAATGGCGGACGTGAAATCCACCACCTGGATCCCCCGGTTGAGAACCTCGTCGCGCAGCGTGCGCATAATTTCCGCACCGGAGTAATCCTTGGCCGCATGCATGCGCTTGCGGGACGTGCCGCCGCCGTGGGTGGTGATCATGGTGCCGTCCGGCGCCTTGTCAAACTCCACGCCCAGGTCGTTGAGCCATTTGATGGCGTCGGGCGCTTCCGTCACCAGTTTATACAGCAGATCCTTCTGCGCCGCGAAATGGCCGCCGCCGTAGGCGTCCAGGAAATGCTGCGCGGGGCTGTCGTTGGGTTTGTCGGCCGCCTGAATGCCGCCTTCTGCCATCATGGTGTTGGCGTCGCCCATGCGCAGCTTGGTGACCACCATGACATTGGCGCCGCCGTTGTCCGCCTCGATGGCCGCAGCGGTACCCGCGCCGCCGCCGCCGATGACCAGAACATCCACATCATAGTCCGGATGCTCCAGATCAATCTTCTTGCCGTACACGCGGGAATTGGCCTGCAGCAGCGCCGCCAGCTCCACCGGCACCTTGTCGCCCTTGTTGGGCCCCATCTTCAGCACTTCAAACTGGTCCTCCCGGTAATCGGGATGATAGGTTGCCAGCAGCTGCTCCTTTTCCTCGGCCGTCATTCTTCTCGGATCGAGCTTCACATTTTCAGCCCGCGCCGCCTCCACCTTCTTGATGGATTCCAGCATAGTTTGATCCTGATACATGATGAAGCCCCTCCTTATTTCTCAATCTCGCGGGTGTTGTACAATTCCTTGATCTCCGCCAGAGGCTTCTGCATCAGGCTCTCGATCAGGGCTTCGAACTTCCCTTCCCGGATTTCCGCAATCCGCTCGTCCAGATGGCCGCAATGGGGAGCCAGATACTTTCCGTTGAGCCGGCGGGCCAGCATTGCAACCTGAGGATGGGAAATCCCCGCCGGACAGCGGGAAGAGCAGATTCCGCACATGACGCAGTCGAAGGACTCCTCCGCGCATTTTTCATACTCGCCGCGCTGGGCGTAGGCAATATACTGCATCACATTGAGGCTCTGGGGGCATACCTTGGTGCAGGCGTTGCAGCCCACGCAGGCATAGATCTCCGGATACAGCTGCATCATGATCTGCTCGGTGGGCTTCACCTTCTCAATGTCATAGACTTCCTTGACCAGCGGGAAAAACGGGAGGGTCGCCACATACATGTTGTTCTCCACCTGCGTGGAGCAGGCAAGGCAGGCCTTCAGTTCCCGGTCGCCTGCAATACGGTAGATGGTGGCGCAGGCGCCGCAGAAGCCGTTGCGGCAGCCGCATCCGCGGACCAGCTGATATCCGGCATACTCCATGGCCTCCATAATCGTCAGACTGGCCGGCACTTCATATTTCTTTCCAAACAGGAAAACGTTAACCATTTTTTCCATTGAAATTCTCCTTAATACTCGTCCGGCAGCTCAGTCATCTGATCCAGACGGAACACCGGGCCGTCTTTGCAGACGTACTTATCGCCGATATTGCAGCGGCCGCACTTGCCGAGGGCGCACTTCATCTTCAGCTCAAAGGTGGTGAAGACCTGATCCCGCCGGAAGCCCAGTTCCTCCAGGCCTGCCAGCGTGAATTTGATCATGATGGGAGGGCCGCACATGACGACCGTCTTGGAGGTGTCAAAGTTCAGTTCCTTGACATAGTTGGGGACAAAGCCCACATGGCCGTCCCAGCCCTCCTGCTCCCGGTCGATGGTCAGATGGACGTTAATGCCATCTTCATTGCACCACTCGTCAATGATCTCTTTATAGTCCACCAAATCGTCCTTACTCCGGGAACCGTAAACGATGTCCACCGAGCCGTAGTTGCTGCGGTAGTGGCGGACATAGTTGATCACCGAGCGCACCGGCGCCAGCCCGATGCCGCCGGCAATGATCAGAAGGTCCTTCCCCTTCAGCTCCGTCTCCACCGGGAAGCCGTTGCCGTAGGGGCCGCGAAGCGTCACCTGCTGCCCCGGCTCCATCTGGTGAAGCCAGTTGGTCACGCAGCCGCACTTCTTAATGGAGAATTCCAGAAACTCCTCGTTTGTGGGAGAAGATGTGATGGAAAACAGCGCCTCACCCACACCCGGAATGGACAGCATGGCGCACTGTCCGGGAATGTGCTCAAAGGGTTTCTTCCCATCCAGTCCCACAACCCGGAAGGTTTTAACGTCCGGCGTGTCGATGCGGATATCCGTCACCACGCCGACCATGGGGATCAGAGGGTCTTTCATCAGATTCATTTTCTTCCCTCCCCCAGCGTTTTCGCTACCTTGACGATGTTCATGGAAATCGGGCACTTGGCCAGGCACCGGCC
>JAHZEF010000078.1:0-1434 GCA_019422005.1 Clostridiales bacterium | reverse complement strand
TTGGACGGGAAATAAACCAGCTTGTGCATGAACCGCTGGCGGAACCGCTCCAGCTGCGTGGGCCGGTTGGTGCCGTGGGCCATCATGGTGAAATCGGAATACATGCAGCTGTCCCAGCAGCGGAAGCGCCGGACGCCGTGTCCCGTGTCAAAGTCCTTGATATCGTAGCACTGGCAGGTGGGGCACACAAAGGTGCAGGTGCCGCAGCCCAGGCAGGACTCGGACAGCTTTGCCCATGCGGGATTGTTGAAGTGCTCCATCAGGTGCTCGCCGTCAAAGCCGGTCAGATCCAGATTACCCAGCGGCAGCTTCTCCAGGATCGCCCGGGTCTCGGTCTGGGCCGCTTCCACATCGGCGTCCGCGCCGTCCTCCCGCAGAGAAATCCACGACAGCAGCGCCTCACCCTTGTAGGTGGTTGCTTTCAGATACAAGCTCTCTCCAACAATCCAGCAGGACACATCTCCACCGGGCACAGCCGGATCAATCCCGAACACGCCGCAGAAGCAGGTCTCCTCCGGATGGGAACAGGCCATGGTCACCACGGTGCCGTGCTCCCGGCGGGCCTGGTAGAAGGTGTCCACCGGATCGGACAGGAACACCCGGTCGAGGATCTCAAAGCTCCGGGCATCGCAGGCCCGCACGCCGAACACCACAAACGGTTCGCCCGGGTCGCGGGTCTCCACGATGGAGATCTCCCGGCCCCTGACCTCAAACCCCACCAGATCTTCCGTCTGGGGGAAGAACAGATCCTTGGCGCTGCGGACGGTGTTGAGCGCCTTGGTCATCTCCATGCCGTCGGCGTAGGGCAGGAACTGGGCCTGGCCCTTGTTGTCGGCGGGGATGTACAGCTTCTGTCCGGCGGCGATGGCCGCGAACAATTCATTCAGGCGGGAAAGGGCGATTTTTTTCATGCCTGCTTCCCTCCTCTTTCGTACACGACGGAAGGCTCGCAGTCTTCCTTGGTGAAGTTCATCAGCGGCGGGCGGGTTTCCAGATCCGCGCCGGACTGGTATTCGCCGTACAGCTCGTTGATATCCTTGATGAACTTGCGGTTGAGCAGATGCAGCGGGATATTCTGCGGGCAGACCCGGGAACATTCGCCGCAGTCAGTGCAGCGGGACGCCACATGGAACGCGCGGATAATGTGGTACATGCTCTCTTCAAAGCTGTTGACCGCCGCCTTCTGGGCAATGCCGGAGTTGGGGTTGTCAAACACACACTTCTCACACGTACAGGCAGGACATACGTCCCGGCAGGCATTGCAGCGGATACACTTGCTCAACTCGCCCTGCCAGAACGCAAACCGCTCGTCCGGGGTCATGGCTTCCAGCCTGGCCACCATGTCGAACCGGCCGGAGTTCTCCCGGACTTCGCCGTCCTCGCCGATCTTCTCATCATAAGCCACCAGCTTGCGGCTCTTGCAGCACACGCAGC